>JAGWUW010000601.1 GCA_028868235.1 Betaproteobacteria bacterium
CCCGGCGGCGATCTCGCGCATCTCTTCGAGCGCCAGCATTGCGCTCTCAGCGCACTGCGCACGTTCAACCTGGGTTTCGAGATCGTGGGCACCTTGCTCAATGCCATGACGATGGCGCGGTTTCGTCTGGGTGTAGAAAAGCTCGGTTACGAGGTTGGAGAGTTCGGGAAGCACGGCAGTTTCGAGGCTGTAGGGGTGCCCAAGGCCGTTCGCGATGCCTTCAGTTCCCGGCGTGCGGAAATTCTGGATCGACTGGCGACCATGGAAGGCAAGGGGCTGGCCGCGCGCAACGCAGCAAACCTCATGACCCGAGCCGACAAGGGGCGGATCGAGGATCGCGACGCGCTTCGGCAGCAGTGGCAGGAGACCTCCGTCAGGCTTGGCTTCGATCCCGCCACCGTCATTGCCAGAGCCAACAGCCGCAGCGCACAGGATCTTGGTAGTGTGGCCGACTTGGGGTCAACAATGCGCGGGCTTGTCCGCCATGCGCAGGCCCTCGCGACCTCCTTTGCCGAGCGTCTGGGCCTGCGGGAAGGTGATCCGCTGATACCTGCCCGACTGACCAATCGCAGTGTCGAGCAGGTCGCGGCCATTCATGCGGTAGCCTCGGCTGTCCGGCATCTGGGCGAGCGGGACGCGGCATTCACACGCACCGAGATATACCGGACCGCACTTGGTTTTGCGCTCCCCACATCTCTCGCAGACATTGAGCAGCGCGTCGACCAGCTGCTCCGCCAGGGGCAGCTCGCGAAGGGCACGGGTGCTGACCGGGAACTGCTCACGACAAGCGACGCGATCAGCCTCGAACAGCGCATCATTGCCGGGGTTGAAGACGGGCGCGGCGCCGCTCCGGCGATTGTCTCTCCCGACCTTGCTGGGACCCGCCTGCAGGCACTCTCCCAGATCAAGTACGGGCTCACCTTGAACGCTGGACAGGAAGGTGCGGGGCGGTTGCTGCTTGGATCAAACAACCGCATCGTTGCCATCCAGGGCGTCGCAGGAGCGGGCAAGAGCACGGTCCTCAAGCCCATCGCGGACATTCTGCGCGAGGAGGGAAGGGCCGTGCTCGGGCTCGCAGTGCAAAACACGCTGGTCCAGATGCTTGAACGCGATACGGGCATTCCATCGATGACGGTGTCGCGGTTTCTTGCGCGGCACCGCGATCTCCTCGAAGGGGCCGATGCGGACCGCCTGGCCGAGGCTCGGGCCGATATGCGCGGCAGTGTCGTGCTGCTCGACGAAGCATCTATGGTGGGCAATGCCGACAAGGAAAAGCTGGTGCGCCTCGCCAACCTGCTCGAACTCGGCCGCTTTGCGAGCATCGGGGACCGCAAGCAGTTGGGTGCCGTCGATGCCGGCAAGCCATTCGATGTGATGCAGCAGGCCGGGATCGAGACGGCTGTCATGAGCACCAATCTCCGCGCACGGACTGAGGCGCTTCGAGATGCACAGCAGGCAGCGCAAGAGGGGCGCATCCAGGATGCCATGCGCCATTTGGGACCCCAGATGATCGAGGTGGGGAATTACGCCGCTGTCGAAGCTGCCGCAGCCTGGCTGTTGCTTTCGACCGCCGAGCGCGAAGCAACCGCGATCTATGCCTCAGGCCGAAACCTGCGCAGTGCGGTGAACGATGCGGTGCAGAC
>JAGWUW010000088.1 GCA_028868235.1 Betaproteobacteria bacterium
CCGCATCGACTACGACGATGCCGATGGCGAACTGCTGCTCACCTCGATTTCCGGCAAGGCGCGCAACTGGTCGGCGGCAGCCTTGCTCGGGGCCTTCCTGCGCATGCCTTTCCTCACCCTCGGCGTCATTGCACGCATCCACTGGCAGGCGCTGAAACTCTGGCTCAAGGGCGTGCCCTTCCGGGGCGCCCACCCGTCAACCCAACCCCTACAGGAATCGACAAAATGAATAACACCCTGATCCTGCGCGGCAACGCTAGCGTGGCTCACGACACACGGACTGTCTTCGAACTGCTCGAAAAGCTCGAGGGCGGCTTGCTCGAGGTCCGCCTTCCGGATGGTAGCTGCACCTTGTTCGGCGACGGCGCGAGCGGCGTCTGCCTGCAAGTTTACGACGAGGCGATGTTCGGCATGGTCCTGGCGCGCGGCGACATCGGCTTGGCCGAAGCCTACCTCGACGGCTTGTGGGATTCGCCGGACATCACCGGCTTGCTGACCCTGCTCGCCGCCAATCGCGATGTGTTGAAGAAGGCGCTCTACGGCTCCTGGCGCCAGCTGCTGGCCGCCCGTGTCCGCCACTGGCTGAACCGCAACAGCCGGACGGGCAGCAAACGCAACATCATGGCCCACTACGACCTGGGCAATGATTTCTACCAGCAGTGGCTCGATGGCAGCATGAGCTATTCGGCGGCGATCTATCGCGACGTCGACGATGGTTCGCTGGAAGCCGCCCAGCACGCCAAATACCAGCGCATCCTGCATTGCCTGCACGCCCGGCCGGAGCAGAGCGTGCTCGAAATCGGCTGCGGTTGGGGTGGCTTTGCCGAACTGGCTGCAGGATCCGGCCTGCAGGTTACCGGGCTGACCCTGTCGCCGGCGCAGCTGGCCTGGGCGCAACAGCGGGTGCCGCAGGCCGATCTGCGGCTGCAGGACTACCGCGATGTTCAAGAGCAGTTCGATCATGTGGTTTCCATCGAGATGTTCGAGGCGGTTGGCGAGCGCTGGTGGCCCAGTTACTTCAAGACCGTTTCCCGAGCCTTGAAGCCCGGCGGGACCGCCGTGATTCAGAGCATCACCATCCGCGACGAGCTGTTCGCTGCCTATCGCAAGGGAACCGATTTCATCCAGCAATACGTGTTCCCCGGCGGCATGCTGCCATCGCGCGGTGCATTCAGGGCTGCTGCAGCCCGGCAGGGGCTGGCGGTGCGCAACGAGTACGCCTTCGGCCTCGACTACGCCCGGACGCTGGCCGAATGGCGGAATGCCTTCGAAGCCCGCTGGCCCGAAATCCAGAAACTTGGTTTTGACGAAAACTTCCGCCGCCTGTGGCGGATGTATCTCTGTTACTGCGAGGCCGGCTTCCGTGCCGGAAGTATCGATGTCGTCCAATTTGAACTCGCGCATCGTTGATCTGATTGTGCCCGGGGTTCGCCGATTTTCGGCGACGCGTCCTCACGCGCTGGCTTCTGTACGCCGGCGGGAAGTGGTACTCGCGCTCGCTGGGCTGCCCTTCGCCGCGCTGGCCAACCCGGACCCGCTTGCTGGGCTGCAACGCTGGGGCAACGGCGAATTCCGGCGCTTCGGCTTCCTGGTCTACGAGGCGACCTTGTGGGCTGCCGACGATCCCGTGCGGCCGCCGCTGGCCCTGCGTCTCGATTACAAGCGAACGATCGCTGGTAGCGCCATCGCCGAGGCTAGCGTCAAGGAAATGCGCAAGTTCGGCAGCGACGAGGCCAGCCTGCAACGCTGGGGAGAGTCGATGGTGAAACTCTTTCCCAACGTACGGCCCGGTGACCACATCGTCGGCATCTATCGCACCGAGGGGGCGGTGTTCCTTTTCAACGGACAGGCAATCGGCGAAATCGCCGACCCCGCTTTTGCCCGCCAGTTCTTCGCTATCTGGCTAGACCCCCGGACCAGCGCGCCGGAATTGCGCGCTGCGTTGCTCAAGCGCCCCGGCGGCTGAGATGACCAGCGGCCGTATTTTCGCCTATGGACTGCTCGGCCTGCCCCTGGCTTTCGCCGCGCTGCCTATCTATGTGCATGTGCCGCGCTTCTATGCCGCAGTCAGCGACATGAACCTGGCGCTGCTCGGCAGCATCCTGCTCGCTGCCCGCCTGCTCGATGCCGGAATCGACCCGGCCCTGGGCTGGCTGGCCGATCGTTTGCCACGGCGCGGCATGCTAGCCTTCGCCTTGCTACCGTTTGCGCTGGGTTTTGTTGCGCTGCTAAATCCCCCACAGAATGGGGCCGCGCTCTGGCTGCTCGCCTCGCTGGCGCTGACTTATATTGGTTTTTCGGCGGCAACCGTTGCCTATCAAGCCTGGGGAGCTGAGCTGGGTGTCGATTCCGGGGTGCGTACCCGGCTGACCGCATCCCGCGAAGGCTTCGGCCTGCTCGGCGTGGTCCTCGCCGCAGCCCTACCGACCCTGATCGCCAGCGATCTTAACAAAGGCATCGCCCAGCTGTCCTGGATACTGCCACCTGTGCTGATTGTGGCTGCCGCCACGACGTTCGCCGGCGTCGGCTCGGGCAGTCAGCCCGTCATCGCAACTACTCCGCTTTGGCCCAGCCTGCGCAGGGTGTTTGCCGATGTCGCTTTCCGACGATTGCTCCTGGTTTTTGTCGCCAACGGGATTGCCGCAGCCCTGCCGGCGACGTTGTTCCTTTTCTTCGTGGCGGATGTCTTGCAACTCGAGTCGGCCAGCGGCCCATTATTGGCGCTGTATTTCGTTGCCGGGGCAGCTTCGTTGCCGATCTGGGTTCTCCTGTCGGCTGTCTGTGGGCGAGTCTTGGCGTGGCTGGGGGGCATGCTTCTGGCCATACTCGCCTTTGCCGGAGCGAGCATGCTGGGGATCGGCGATATCTATCCATTTGCCCTGATCTGTATTGCCTCCGGCTTCGCCCTCGGTGCCGACCTGGCCCTTCCTGCCGCCATCGCTGCCGATTTGGGCGAACGTCAGGGACAGGCCGGCGCCTGTTTCGGGGTGTGGAATTTCGTTGCCAAGCTCAATCTGGCGCTCGCCGCCGGCCTTGCCCTGCCGTTGCTCGGGCATCTCGGCTATGTCCCTGGTGGTTCTGCCGGCTTGTCGGCACTGTGCTTCACCTATGCCTTGCTTCCCCTTGCCTTCAAGGTGCTGGCTGCCGGTCTGCTCTGGCGCTGGCGCCATTCTCTGGAGTTCACGTCATGAAACTGTTTGCTGCCGCCCTTTTTTCCCTTGGTCTGACCTCCTGCGCCTCGACCGGCATCGAACAATACCGCGCCGAGCTGCCGGTCCTCGACCTGAGGACCTACCTGAACGGCACGCTGGATGCGTGGGGAATCTTTCAGGGGCGTTCCGGCGAGGTGAAGAAGCGTTTCCATGTGGTCATCGATGCGAAGTGGAGCGGTGAAACTGGTGTTCTCGACGAGAACTTCACGTGGTCGGACGGCACCACCTCGCGCCGGGTGTGGACGCTGATCCGGCAGGCCGATGGCACATTCCGGGGCAAGGCCGACGACGTCGTCGGGGAGGCGGTCGGAGAGGTATCCGGCAATACGCTGCGCTGGCGCTATGTGCTTGCCTTGCCGGTCGAGGGCAAGGTGTACAACGTCGATTTCGACGATTGGATGTTCCTGATGGACGACAAGGTGATGCTGAACCGCTCCTACATGTCCAAGTGGGGTTTCAACCTGGGCGAAGTGACGCTGAGCTTCGTCAAGCGGCAGTAATAGTCATGAATCCGCGTATCGCCGAGTGGCAGGGAAAGCGGGTCTGGCTGGTCGGTGCCTCGTCGGGTATCGGCGCGGCGGTAGCCAGGGAACTTCATTGGCGTGGTGCACGCCTAGCCCTGTCGGCGCGTAGTGCCGACAAACTGGAGGCATTGGCCCTTGCCGATGCCCTGGTACTCCCTTGCGATGCGACCGATGCTGCCCGTCTGGCTGCTATCCGCTCGGCCTTGATTGAGGCGTGGGGCGCCATCGATCTGGTGGTGTATCTGGCCGGTGACTACGTGCCGATGCGGGCCGATAATTTCGACTTGGCCATCGCCGAACAGGTTGTAACCGTCAATTTCAATGCGGCCATGCGCTTGGCGGCAACGGTCCTGCCCGATCTCCGGGCGGGAGGCGGGATTGCGTTCGTGGCCAGCGTCGCCGGCTATCGTGGCCTGCCCAAGGCGCTGTGTTACGGTCCGGGCAAGGCGGCATTGATTCACTTTGCCGAATGTCTGCATCTCGATCTGGCGCCGCGGGGCATCGGGGTATGGGTAATCAATCCCGGATTTGTGTCGACCCAGCTCACCGCTAAAAATGACTTTGCGATGCCGGCCCTGCTGACGCCCGAGCAGGCCGCGCAGGCAATGATCGACGGCTTTCGGGAGGGACGTTTCGAAATCCATTTTCCTAAGCGCTTCACCTGCCTGATGAAGCTGTTCGCCCACATGCCTTACCGCTGGTATTTTCCCTTGATTCGCCGTTTTACCGGAGGCTGAGATGAACCTCAATCCGCTGATCGCTTTCTACAACGAATTCTCGCCAGACAGTGTCGCGCGCTTCCCGGAGTTCTACAGCGCCGATGCCTATTTCAAGGACCCGTTCAACGAGGTGCGCGGCATCACTGCCATCCAGCGCATCTTTACCCACATGTTCGGGCAGGTTGCCGAGCCCCGGTTCGTGGTTACCGAAAAGATCGCCGATGCCGGAGGCGCCGTGCTGGTATGGGAGTTCTATTACCGGGTAAGGCTCTGGGGCAAGGGAGAGGCGCAGGTCATGCGCGGTGTGTCGCACCTGCGCTTCGATGCTGCCGGCAAGGTCTGCTATCACCGCGACTACTGGGATACCGGCGAGGAGTTGTACATGAAGCTGCCGGGCCTGGGCGGCTTGCTGCGCGGCTTGCGGAGGATGTTGGCTGCCTGAGGGCTGGTGGCTTTGAGCGTCGGGAAATACCCGCTTCAACGGGCAGCCAGCAGCTTGCTAAGCAGGCTGCCAGATCTTTCCTGTCCCGTGAGCACATAGTCGAGTTCGTTGGCGTTGCGCAGGGTTAGCTCCAAGTTGCGCTGCGCTGCCAGCGGGCTGGCGAATAGCAACTGGTCTCCGGCTTGCAGCCTGAAATCGTCGGCGGGCAACAGGAACCAATCGTTTTCCCGTTCCACGAGCAGCGGCACGACCGGCAAACGAAGCCCGCGGTCGGCGCCATCGCGCAGGATGTCGCCGAGCAGAATTCTTTGCTCGTGCATCAGGGCGCGCCACAGGGCTGGTGCTTCGGCGGCATTCAGGCGGTTGTCCCAGACGACCGGAGTCAGGCCGGCACATTCTGCTTGCAGGCATTCAACCAGGTGCCGACAGCGGTCCTCGTCTATTTGCTGCACGAGATCGAGAAAATGTGCCAGCAAGGGCGCGGTCAGGATGGCGATGCACTCCTGGGCGATGATGCGGCTGGGCAGCACCGTGAAGTCGGCGTCATAGGCGGCAAACAGGGCGCTGTTGGCGGCATGGTTCTGGCGGGCGACGACGAACAACTGCGGATTGAGTCCGGCGGCAGTCACCGCGATCGACAGGTTGTTGATGTCGTTGTCGCTGCCGGCGACGATGCCGCTGGCCCTGTCGATGCCGGCCTGGCGCAGCGTATCAGCTTCGGTGCCGTCGCCGGGGATGTCGTGGTCGGCATCTTGGGAGCCGGGATCGATGATGGTCAGCGTAATGCCGGTATCGCGCAAGCGATTCGCCACGGCATGACCGAAGCTGCCGTAGCCGCACAAGATCCAGTGGCCGCGCGGAGGGCGGGGCGCCTCTGAGAGCGGAGTTTCGGGCAGGCTGGTCAGCAATTCGATCAGGCGGAAGCGCTCCGGCACGGCGATGGCCAGGGCAAGGCGTTCGGCGAAGCGTTCGTAGGGATTGACGATGTGGTCAGTGCCGAACGAGGCCATGTTGGCGGTGATAGTGGCCTGTTCGGCGCGGGCGATGACCGAAATGCCTGGGTTGAGTAGGCGGGCGGCGATGGCAATGGCCAGGTTGCTTTGTTCGTCGTTGGTGACGGCAAGCACGCCGCGGCATCGCGGGTGATTCAGTCCGGCCAGGCGCAGGTTATCGGGCAGCCGGGCATCGGCGGCGAGGGCAGGGATATCGGTCTTGAAATCGAGGAGATCGAGTTCCTCGACGCGCAGTTCTTCCTTTTCGATGACAACAAAGGCCTGCCCGATATGGTCGAAGCTGCGGGCGATCAGACTGCCGGTTTCGCCGCAGCCACAGATCAGGTAGAAGTCCTGGCTGGTCAGGCGGACGCGTCGGGCGAAGCGGCTGGTGGTCAGCGTGTTCTGGAAGCCCTTGCCCTGGAGCAGGGCGATCAGGGTGACTACGGAATAGGACCAGCCGATGACCGTCAGGTAGATGCAGAAGGTCACCCACAGGCGCTGGGCGTCGGAGAAGGCAACAGGGATTTCGCCGAAGCCGATGGTCGTCGCCGTGTAGCTGATGAAATAGAAGGCGTGGAAGAAGGAGAGCGGGGGAGCGGCCTTGCCCTCGGCGTCGACGCCCGGCACCAGGGTCAGGCCGAAGATCGAGATCGCGTAAATGACGATCAGCACGATGATCGGCACTCGCATGCGACGCAGGACCAGGAAGAAGGTGCTGTTCATGCGGTGCAGCCTAGCGGCGCAGCATCACGGTTTCGACAATAAGGATGATGACTGAGACGATGTTGGCAAAGAGCGCTCCGCCCGACAGCGAGACCACACTTGACGTGACATGCGTACTCATGCCGACACCGGTAATGTGCACCGCCATGGCCCAGGTGATGGCAGCGGCGATCAGTTGCAAGTCGGCGACCAGGCTGGTGGACAGGTGGATGGCGCCGATCTGTGTCCGGTCGCCGAACTTGAGCGCGGTGGCGATCAGGCTGACGACCAGTGCAGCAGCCAGTTCATAGACGCTGTGCAACTCTGGGTTGGCAATGTCGCCGATGAAAAAACCGAAGTTGAGCGTTGCCGCCAACAGGATGAAGAAACCGAAAATGACTTTTTCGAGATTCATGGAGTCCCCCCTCCCAAACGAACAGGGCGCCCCGGTTTGCCCGGGACGCCCTGTCAGCTTACTCCTGTTCGGTAGCGGAGAATTCGCGAATCAGCGATTCTCGACCGGTGCGCTCTGCGGCGGCGGGGTGCGGGCACCCAGTACCTGGTTGTCGAGGCGGCGGGTTTCTTCGTCGCTGACCACTTCCAGTACATTGATTACCTTGACGACACCGGAGGTGGTGCGGGCGACGGCGATGGCCACCTTGGCTTCACGCTCGTTAACGATGCCCATCAGATAAACAATGCCGCGCTCGGTCAGCACTTTAATGTGGTTGGCCGAGAGCTGGTTGGTGTCGACCAGGCGGGCCTTGACCTTTGAGGTAATGAAGCTGTCGTTGCTACGGCTGGAGAGTGGCGTGGCCGGGCCGATGCCCAGTTCGTTGAACACCTCCTTCACACCTTCGATCTTGCGGATTTCGCTCTCGATCATGGACTTCGCTTCCTCGCTCGGCGCTTCGCCAGTGATCAGCACACGGCGATTGAAGGCGGTGAAGTTGGCGTGGGCCAATTCCTTGTACTGGGCCGGAACGTGGTTGTTGGCCTTCCATTCCAGCGTTTCGTCATCGGTCTGCGTGCCGGTCGAGCGGCGGTCGTGGGCCGACATGACGCCGGCAGCGGCAGCCGTACCCAATAGGGCGGCTTCGACACATCCCTGCAAGGTGGGCAGGGCGACCAGCAGGGCAAGGGCGGCCAGACTCAGTTTGGCTTTTTGCATCATTCGACTCCGAGAAGAAGGGCATCGATGCCATCGCACAGGCAGTGGATGGTGAGCAGGTGGGTTTCCTGGATGCGTGCCGTGCGGTCGGCCGGCACGCAGAGATGGATGTCGTCGTCGCGCAGCATCTCGCCGATCTGGCCGCCGCCCTTGCCGGTCAGCGCGATGACGCGCATGTCGGCTTCGTGGGCGGCCTTGATCGCCTCGATGACGTTGCCGGAATTGCCGGAAGTCGAGATGGCCAGCAGCACGTCACCGGCGTGGCCAAGGCCGCGTACCTGCTTCGAGAAAATCTGGTTGAACGAATAATCATTGGCGATGGCAGTCAGGATCGAGCTATCGGTCGTCAGCGCAATGGCCGCCAGTTCCTGACGCTCAGCTTCAAAGCGGCCGATCAGTTCGGCGGCGAAGTGCTGGGCGTCGCCGGCCGAGCCGCCGTTGCCGCAGGCGAGAATCTTGCCGCCGTTGATCAGGCTGTTGGTCATCGTTTCGATGGCAGCGGCAATCGGGGCGGCCATCATTTCAACGGCATTGAGCTTGGTGTGGGCGCTGTCTTCGAAATTCTTGGCAACGCGGGCAATCAGATCCATATCGTTCGTGGTTTTGTGTCTATAGATCAAGGCATTCTACCTCACAGCTCGACGAAGACTTCGAAGGCCACCCGTTGCCACGGATTTTTGTTGTCGTTTATAGACGACACGCGGGCGGTCAAACGGTCGCCGGCATCCATTGCGGCAGCGATGACGCGGTTCTCGGCGCGCGGTACGTAGCCCAGCTTGTGGCCGCGCCATTCGACGCGGA
>JAGWUW010000602.1 GCA_028868235.1 Betaproteobacteria bacterium
TCAACTATGGCAAGAAGGCGCGCGAAGGCACGCTGACCATGGAAGACATGAAGGGCGGCACCTTCACCATCTCCAACGGCGGCGTGTTCGGCGGCCTGATGTCCACCCCGATCATCAACCCGCCGCAGAGCGCCGTGCTGGGCCTCCACCGCATCGAGGACCGCCCCGTGGTGCGCGGCGGCGAGATCGTCATCCGCCCGATGATGTACATTGCGCTCAGCTACGACCATCGGATCATTGACGGACGTGAGGCAGTGACGGTACTCAAGACCATCAAGGAAGCGATCGAGGACCCGACGCGGCTGCTGATCGATTTGTGATGACTATGCTCTCGTTGCTAACGCCAGACAATTTCGACGAGGCCATGAAGGAGGCTGCAAGGGTGGCAGCCAGAGCCGCTTCTGCTACGATGCGCGAATACCGGGTTGGCAATGTAATCGATGAGGATGACATTACGGGTGTTTTGCTCGGACAGTTGAATCATTCGCTTAAAGGAAACATAAAAGGCTTTTCTTGGAATGCGAAAATACTTCGTCATCGACGCGGAGTCGCTGCTGAAGAGCAGAAATTCGGTGCAGACATCCTGATTCACACGAAGGTAAAAGCCGCAGGTCGAAATTATAGCAAAGGGGTTTTAATCCAAGCGAAGCGTAAAGAGCCTGGTGAGAAGCTTTCTACAAAAGAAACAAAGGCTCTGCATTAACAGTGCAAAAATATGCTCGAGATGACTCCGGAGTCCTACATTTTCGACTATGCTCGTAGTGGCTTGCGTTCCGGCTCTGCTGTCCGGCTCGCCGGGACCGCACGACCTGACGTGCATGCCGAGTGTAGTATGACAGCTTATCGTTTCTTCTTGAATCTGTTTCTTTGCCCCTTCGGCGATCCCACGATTACCTCTAGTGACCTAAAAAGGCTTGGCTTTACCCAACAAATCCCAAACGTAATCGAGTTCGTGGCAAATTCTGAGGTACCGGCATAATGGCTGACTACGACTACGACGTCCTCATCATCGGTGCCGGCCCTGGCGGTTATGTCGCGGCAATCCGCGCGGCGCAGCTGGGGCTGAAGACGGCTTGTGTCGAAGGGCGCGAGACGCTGGGCGGGACTTGCCTCAACGTGGGGTGCATTCCGTCCAAGGCGCTGCTGCACGGCTCGGAGCTGTTCGAGGAAGCCGCGCATGGCACCATGGCCAAGTTCGGCGTCATGGCGAAGGAGGTCACGCTCGACCTGTCCGTCATGCAGGGCGAAAAGCTGGCGGCGGTCAAGGAACTGACCGGCGGCATCGAATTCCTGTTCAAGAAGAACAAGGTCGACTGGCTCAAGGGCTACGCCGCGTTCAAGGATGCGCACACCGTAACGGTGGCGGGCAAGGACGTGACCGCAAGGAACGTGGTGATCGCCACCGGTTCCTCGGTTACCCCCCTGCCCGGTGTCGAGGTGGACAACGACAAGGGCATCATCGTCGATTCCACCGGCGCGCTGGCGCTGGACCGGGTCCCGCAGCACATGGTCGTCATCGGCGGCGGGGTGATCGGGCTGGAGCTTGGTTCGGTCTGGCGGCGGCTCGGCGCGAAGGTGACGGTCGTCGAATTCCTCGACCAGCTGCTCCCCGGCATGGACGGCGACGTGCGCAAGGAA
>JAGWUW010000089.1 GCA_028868235.1 Betaproteobacteria bacterium
TGCGGCTCTGTTCGCCTTTTTCGGAGTTCAGTCCCTGCGCTTCGAGGAGGAAAATGATGGCGAGGAAATCAAGGAAAAGCCCGGCCACGGTATCGTTGCCACCACATTCCTGATGATTTTTCTCGCCGAGTTCGGCGACAAGACGCAGATTGCCGTTGCCGGTATGGGTAGCGCCGCAGCACCGACCGCCACCTGGGTTGGCGCCACCCTGGCCCTGGCCACGACGTCGGTACTCGGCGTCTATGCGGGCCGACGTTTTCTCCAGCGCTTGCCACTACACTGGATACACCGGGTCAGCGGGGTATTTTTCCTGCTGCTGGCGCTGCTGGCCACACTTCGGCTGCTTGGCCTGATCTGAGTCTCAGGTAGCTGCCGGCCGTTCAGGCCAAAGCCTTGGGATTCAGCAATTCCCGGGCATGTTGCAAGGTGATATCGGTGATTTCGACCCCGCCCAGCATGCGGGCGATTTCCTGAATGCGCCCATCGTCGTCGAGTGGCCGGATGGCACTCAAGGTTGAGCCGTTGCGCGTTGCTTTGCTGACCTGCCACTGCCAGTTGGCCTGGGCCGCCACTTGTGGCAAATGGGTGACGCACAGCACCTGTCGCTCGCTACCCAGCTCACGCAACAGGCGGCCGACAATTTCCGCCACACCGCCGCCGATACCGACGTCGACTTCGTCGAAAATCAGGGTCGGCACGCTGGCCGAACGTGAGGTCAGCACCTGAATGGCCAGGCTGATGCGCGACAGCTCGCCGCCCGAAGCAACCTTGGCCAGTGGCTTGGCTTCGTTGCCAGCCAGGCCGCCGATACGGAACTCGACCTGCTCCAGACCATAGACAGCCCCCCCCTCAACTGCCGGCAAGGCCACTTCGAAACGACCGGAGGAGAGGGCCAATTGGCGCATCACCCCGCTGACCGACTTGCCCATTTCGGTGGCAGCCTTTTTACGCCCGGCCGACAGCTTGCCGGCCAGCGCCAGATAAGCCTGCTGTGCCTCAGCCACCTTGGCTTCCAGTGCCGCCAGATCGGCCGACTCGTCGAGTTCGGCCAAGCGCAGGCGCCAACCGGCGAGCAATCCCGGCAGCTCCGATGGTTGCACGCGGAATTTACGGGCATTGGTCATCACCGCATCCATGCGCCGCTCGACTTCTGCCAAGCGGGCAGGATCGAGATCGACGCGGTCGGCATAGCGACGCAGGGTCGAAACGGCTTCGGACAGCTCGGCCTGCACCGAACCGAGCAGTTCGGCCACTTCAGCAAGCGCCGGGTCGTATTCGGCGAGGCCGGCCAGACGGTCGGCCACGCTGTCGATCTGCCGTTCGCACGCGGCATCGTCTTCGGCCAGCACGCCCAGCGCGTACTGGGCGCCTTCGATCAGGCTGGCGGCATGCCCCAAGCGGCGGTGCTCGACATCGAGCGTCGCCCATTCGTCATCACCAAAGGCCAGCGCATCAAGTTCGCCGATTTGCCATTGCAGTTGCTCGCGTTCGCGCTGCAAGGCCTCGACGCCTTCGCTGGCGCCGCACAAGGCTTGCTCGGCATCGCGCCAGGTTTTCCAGGCGACCGCTACTTCGCGGGCTGTTGCTCCCAAGCCGGCATGGGCATCGAGCAGAGCGCGCTGGGCATCGGCCCGCAATAGCGACTGGTGGGCGTGCTGACCGTGGATATCGACCAGCCATTCGCCGACTACGCGCAGCTGTTGGACGGTTGCTGGCGAACCGTTGATATAGGCGCGCGAACGGCCGCCAGCATCGACGACACGGCGCAGCATCAACTCGTTGTCGGAATCGAGATCGTTGGCAGCCAGCCAGGCGCCGACCTCGGGCAAGGCCGCAACATCGAAGGTGGCCGCCACATCGGCCTTGCCGCAGCCGGAGCGGACGACGCCGGCATCGGCGCGCTCACCCAAGGCGAGGGCTAGTGCATCGATCAGGATCGACTTGCCGGCTCCGGTCTCGCCGGTCAAGGCGCCGAAACCGCTTGAAAACTCGAGTTCCAAGCGGTCGACGATGACAAAATCCTTGATGGTCAGATGGAGCAGCATCAGGGCCCTTTCGGCCTTTCGCTCCACTGCAGTTTCTGGCGCAGCATGGCGAAATAACTGTAGCCCGGGGGATGCAGGAAGCAGATGGTGTGTTCGGAGCGGCGCAGGCGAACGCTGTCGCCGGGCAGCAGGTCGAGCGTGACCTGGCCATCGAAGTGCACGCGCGGATCGTCTGCATTGGCGATGCGCAGTTCGATGTCGGTGTTGTCGTTGACGATGATCGGCCGGTTGGTCAGCGCATGCGGGCAGAGCGGCACCAGCGCAATGCCGGTCAGCGTCGGATTCAGGATGGGGCCGCCGGCCGACATCGAATAGGCCGTCGACCCGGTCGGCGTCGACACCACCATGCCGTCGGCCCGCAGGTTGTAGATGAATTCGCCGTTGATGAACAACTCGAATTCGATCATCCGACCGATGGCGCCTTTGTCGATCACGACGTCGTTAAGCGCCATGTTGGAGGCGATTTCCTTGCCGTCGCGTGTCACCTCGGCCGCCAGCAGCATGCGGTTTTCCGGCGTGAAACGGCCGTCGAGCAGATCATCCATGGTGGTCAGCATGTCGTCGCGGGCGATGTCGGTCATGAAGCCGAGGCGCCCCTGGTTGACGCCGACCAGCGGCACACAGTAGCGGGCCAGGCGGCGCGCCGCATTGAGCATGGTGCCGTCACCACCGAGGACAATGGCGAGGTCGGCATGGGCGCCGATATCGTTAAAGCCGCAGGTCACCCAGCGCGACAGATCGACCTTCTTGCCGATGTTCTCGGCAGTTTCCCGCTCAATGAATACCGAGGCGCCGCGCTCGTAAAGGTACTCAGCCAGCCGCCGCAAGGACTCGGCAATTTCCTGACTGTGGTATTTGCCGACCAGCGCGATGGTCCGGGGAGAGCGGTAGGATGTAAAGCCTCGGTTCATGGGGCTGAATTCTTGCATAAAAATGGCCTGTAGCGCGGCCTCCGGTTTTTTGTACAATCCGGACATGCTTGATGAACGCGCCCGTACCCTGCTCAAGACCTTGGTTGAACACTACATCGCCGACGGCCAGCCGGTCGGTTCGCGCGCGCTGTCCAAGGTTTCCGGCCTCGACCTGTCGCCGGCGACAATCCGCAACGTAATGGCCGATCTCGAGGAAGCCGGTTTCGTAGCCAGCCCGCACACGTCGGCCGGCCGAGTGCCAACGGCCCGTGGTTATCGACTGTTCGTCGACAGCCTGCTCACCGTCCAGCCGCTTGAGGCGCGCCAGATGGGCCAAATGGAAGAAGCACTGCACGGCCGGCCATCGAACCAGATCATTTCCAGCGCTTCGCAGTTGCTATCCAGCCTGACACATTTTGCCGGCGTCGTCATCGCGCCACGCCGGCCGAGCAGCCGCATCCGCCAGATCGAATTTCTTAGCCTGTCAGAAAAACGCATCCTGCTGATCATCGTCACTGCTGACGGCGACGTACAGAACCGCATCGTCAATACCGACAAGGCCTACTCGCCAGCCGAACTGGTCAGTGCGGCCAATTACCTGACACAGAATTTCGCCGGCCTCGATTTTGAGCAGATGCGCCACCGCCTCTCAGGCGAAATCCAGCGCCTGCGCGACGACATTAAGCCACTGATGACGCTCGCCCTCGAAGCTGGCGACGCCGCGATGGCTGAAAGTGCGACACCCTACGTCATTTCCGGCGAACGCAACCTGCTCGACGTCGAGGAACTCTCGTCCAACATGAAACGCCTGCGCGAGTTGTTCGACCTGTTCGAGCAGCGGACCAGTCTGATGCGCCTGCTCGAAATCTCCAACAGCGCCGACGGCGTGCAGATCTACATCGGCGGCGAATCGGGCATCGCTCCGCTCGACGAATGCAGCGTCATCACCGCCCCCTATGCCGTTGACGGCCAAGTGGTCGGCTCAGTCGGCGTCATCGGCCCGACTCGCATGGCCTACGAGCGCGTCATTCCCATCGTCGACATCACCGCCCGCCTGCTTTCTAGCGCCCTATCCTCCCGCACGGAATCCTGATGCCCCGTTTTCTCCCGGAACCGCCGCACCATCACGGCACCCCGGCGACTACCGCTGTCGTCCTCGTCAACCTCGGCACGCCGGATGCCCCCGACGCGCCGGCACTGAAACGCTACCTCAAGCAGTTCCTCTCCGACCCGCGCGTTGTCGAAATCCCGAACCCGCTGTGGTGGTTGATCCTCAACGGCATTATCCTCAACACGCGCCCAAAGAAATCGGCTGCCAAGTATGCTTCTGTCTGGATGCCTGAAGGTTCGCCACTGCGCGTGCATACTGAGCGCCAGGCCAAGTTGCTCAAGGGCCTGCTTGGCCAGCGCGGCCATCACATAACTGTCACTTGGGCAATGCGCTACGGGTCGCCGTCCATTCCCGATGTACTCACCCACCTGAAAACCGATGGCGCCAGCCGCATTCTGATCGTACCGATGTACCCCCAATACGCCGCCAGTACCACGGCGACAGTCGTCGATGCCTGCTCGAACTGGCTGCTGCAGACCCGCAACCAACCCGAGATGCGCTTCGTGCGTAACTTTCACGATCAGGAAGGCTATCTGGCTGCGCTCGAAAAGTCGGTTCGTAAACATTGGCAGATTAATGGCACACTCGGTGCCAACGACCGCCTGCTGATCAGTTTCCACGGCTTGCCCAAGCGCAGCCTTGATCTCGGCGATCCCTATTTCTGCGAGTGCCAGAAGACCGGCCGCCTGCTGGCCGAGCGACTGAACCTACAGTCCGAACAATTCCAAGTCTGCTTCCAATCGCGTTTTGGCAAAGCCGAGTGGCTGCAACCCTATACTGCGCCAACACTGCACGACTGGGGCGCCAAGGGAGTCCGCCGCGTCGACGTCATCTGCCCCGGTTTCGTCGCTGACTGCCTGGAAACCCTGGAAGAAATCGCACAGGAAGGCCGTGACGACTTCTTGAAAGCAGGGGGCAAGGAATACCACTACATCCCGGCGCTCAACGAAGATGATGCCTGGATCGAGGCTCTAGCCAACCTCACGGAACAGCATCTGGCCGGCTGGCTGACCCGGCCAGATGCCAATCCACAAACATTGGAAGCCTGCGCGCACCAGGCCATGAAGCTCGGCGCACGCACTTAGCGCAGTTGAATTTACAGCCGCTACCCATATATTAGAAGAACATGATTAATGGAGCGCGTAATGTCTGAAAATCTGCACGTCGTCTGCCCGCACTGTGCGGCGGTCAACCGTATTCCCTCCGCCAAACTCGGCGATGCGCCGCAATGTGGGCAATGCAAGCAGCCGCTGTTCTCCGGCGCTCCCCTAGAATTGGGGCACGCTCATTTCGATCGCCACATTACGCGTAGTGATCTGCCCGTTGTCGTCGACTTCTGGGCGCCATGGTGCGGCCCTTGCCGAATGATGGCACCGACCTTCCATCAGGCAGCCATCGACCTTGAACCCCGCATTCGTCTGGCCAAGGTGAACACCGAAGCCGAACAACAACTCGCCGCTCGATTCAACATCCGCAGCATCCCGACGCTCGCCATATTTTTGCATGGTCGTGAAATCGCTCGCCAGAGCGGCGCCGCAGACCTCGGATCGCTGAAACGCTGGCTACAGCCGCATCTTTACAAAGATTAACTTCCGTTTTCAGCCGTCATTATCACTGCCTTATCTACACCTGAAAACAAGGAAGTGAGCAGTAACGACCCGTGCAAGAAGCTGATCCGTTCCATGCTCCAATTTCTGACCGAACAGTGGCTTTCTCGTCTTTGGCCGCAGCGTGGATGGCAAGGTTAACTATGGCCGGGAACTGCTCGGCCCCACGATTTATGATGGTTTTCAGGAACTCAGCGCGCTGAAAAGCGGACGGAGTCGCTGGATCGACGAAAACGAGCCAGCTTTCAACCAACTCCAGATATAGACGCGAACTGCCTGTGCAGCGACCAATTGCAATCGCGTGCTGTAGCGAGAGTAGTTGCCATTTCCCTGCTCCAGAGCTCGACACCTTTTGACATTAAAAATAATGACAATCAACTACTTGGCCAAATTCGCAATTCTGGAATATTTTTGCAGGAGAGCGGCGTGACTGGCACAATCCCGCAAGTCGATTTAACCGCCTGACAAACAAAGGCGGCGATATGGAGGAAATAAGGGAATGCCACGCATCGCAGATTTGAAGATTTGGGTTCGTATCACTGCGGCCATCTGGGTCGTCTTGGCCATCATCTGGGCCGGTGCCATTGTCTGGACCACCCAAGTCAATCGGGAAACCGCCATTCGCCAAGCGCAGGATTTCTCGCAAAGCATTCATGAAATGACTATGGCCGGTCTCACCGGCATGATGATCACCGGTACAGTTGGGCAGCGCGAGGTGTTCCTTGACCAAATCAAGCAACTCTCGATCATCAAGGATCTCCACGTCGCCCGCGGAGATGCCGTCGTTAAATTATTTGGGCCGGACACGAAAGACAAGCGCGAACTGGACGCACTGGAAAAGCAGGTCATGACCACGGGCATGCCGTATGTCTCGGTGGAAAGCGCCAACGGCAGCTCCTACCTGCAGGTCATCAATCCGACCAAGGCATCAAAAAACTATCTCGGCAAGGACTGCATCGCCTGCCATCAGGTACCGGACGGCACCGTGCTCGGCGTAGTCAGCATGAAAGTATCGCTCGACTCCGTGGAGTCTGAAGTTTCCGCCTTCCGCGTCAAAATCGCGGGGATCGCCATCGGCGCCCTAGGCGCCTTGCTAGTCATCATCTACCTGATCACCCATCACTTCGTGACCCGCCCCCTTGAAGAGTTGCGCAACGGCTTGAGCGACATTGCCCGCGGTGAAGGCGATCTGACCCGCCGCCTACCGGTCAAGGGACGCGATGAAGTCGGCCTGGCTGCCATCGTCTTCAATGAGATGATGGAAAACTTCAACCAGCTCGTTCGCCAAGTTCGCGATGCGGCCAGCCAGGTTTCAGCTCGCGTCAGCGCCCTATCCGACAATGCCGACAAGGTGAGCCAGAGTTCGCACCAGCAGCACGAGAAATCCGGCCTGGCGGCCTCCGCAGTAGAGGAACTGGTGGTGAGTATTGCCTCGATAGCCCAGAGTGCCGAACATGTCCAGCATCAGTCGCAAGAAAGCCTGGCTCGCGCCAACGAAGGCGGACGCAATCTGGACGTCCTGCTCAGCGAAATGAACGTCGTCGAACGGGCGGTCAAGGAGATGGCCGACTCGGTCAATAACTTCGTGCACAACACCGAAGCGATCACACAGATGACCCGTGAGGTGAAGGACATCGCCGAACAGACCAACCTGCTGGCACTCAATGCCGCCATTGAAGCTGCTCGGGCTGGCGAACAGGGTCGTGGCTTTGCCGTGGTAGCTGACGAAGTGCGCAAGCTGGCCGAGAAATCCTCTCGCTCCGCCAGTGAAATCGATGCCATTACAGCCAAGCTGAGCGCCCAGTCGGTATCGGTCCGGCGCAGCATCGAGGAAGGCCTGGAACATCTCGACAACAGCCAGTCTGCCGTCACATCGGTATCCAGCGTGCTACAGGCAACCAATGGTTCCGTCGCGGAAGTCGGTCATGGCCTCGATGCCATTGCTTCGGCGACAGAGCAGCAACGTCGCCTCTCCGGCGACGTCGAAACCAGCATTGAAGCTATTGCCGGCATGGCCCGCGAGAATTCCGGTACCGTCGAGCAGACGGCCGGTGCGGCCCACGACCTGAAGCGCCTGGCGGACAGCCTTGCCGGCCTAGTCGGACGCTTCAAAGTCTGAGGTAAATCTGCAACGGAGAGCGGCCTCGCAAGAGGCCGTTTTCACATGGGTGCCAGTTCGAGATCGAGCCCACCGCCAAGCTTGGATGGACCGCTGGTCTGCGATGCGGAAAGACTTTGGACGGCCGGCAAGCCCTGCGCGGCGGCAATACGGTTCACTTCACGCATGCGCTTGATCATCCGGCCAAGCAAGGCGTTGCGGATGCGTTCAAGAAGCTCCTCGGATGACAACGCCAGCGCGGCAGCATTTATTTCAAGAAACAGCGTCGGTTCCAGCGTAACCGCTGTCGAGCAACGTAAATCGCTGGAAGGATGCAGGAAAGCCACTTCACCAACTGGCTCGCTGGTTCCGAGACGACACAGCGCTTTGCCTCCAATCGAAATTTCCACAGAACCCGACACGATCACGCCAAAGAATTTGTTGCGATCACCTTCATTCACCAGCGCTACGTTGGGAGACACTTCGCGCCACACCGCGACGCGAAGCACTTCCCAGATTTCGATATTTTCGAATTCGGTAAAAAACTCCAGCTTGCGCAACGTTTCGAAGTGCCGCGTGTCCTCAACGGTACTGTCCTCATCAACCAACTGATAACGCACCGCCGACAGGTCCTTGGCCATCTCGGCGCCGTTCCGGTAGCGGTTATAGAGATCCTTCTCCAAAGCCCGCTTCAGGATGGCATTGAGTCCCTCTGGCAGATCAGGACGCAACGAAGTAACTGCCGGTGCGTCGGTGTTGACGATGCGGTAAATCAG
>JAGWUW010000603.1 GCA_028868235.1 Betaproteobacteria bacterium
GTATTTCATGCGTCCGACCATGTCTTTGGTGATGATGATGGGGGCCTTCTTGCCGGGGATAGCGGCGGTGGTGATGACGACATCGGCCGCAGCGACGGCCTTGGCGAGTTTCTCGGTTTGCTGGGCTTTCTCGTCAGCCGACAGTTCGCGGGCGTAGCCGCCGGTACCATCGGCGGAGACGCCAGTGTCGACGAACTTGGCACCCAGGGATTCGATTTGTTCCTTGGCGGCGGCACGCACGTCGTAGGCGTCGACCATGGCGCCGAGGCGTTTGCAGGTGGCGATGGCTTGCAGGCCGGCGACGCCGGCACCGATGACCAAAACCCGGGCCGGACGGATGGTGCCGGCGGCGGTGGTGAGCATGGGGAAGAACTTGGTGCAGCGGGCGGCGGCGATCAGGCCGCATTGGTAGCCGGCGCAGGCGCCTTGGCTGGATAGGGCGTCCATGCTCTGGGCGCGTGAGATGCGTGGCAGCAGTTCCAGAGCGAAGGCGGTGATCTTGCGGGCATTGAGCGCAGCGAGCCGTGCCTGGCTCTCGAACGGTTTCAACAGCCCGATCAAGACCGAGCCTTCCGGCATGGCGGCAATCTCGTCCTGGCTCGGCGGGGTCACCCGCAGAATCAGGTCAGCCCCGGCATAGGCCTGCACCGGGCCAGAAACGAATTCAACACCGGTGTAATCGGGATCGAGGAAATGACTGCTGACACCAGCGCTCTGCTCCATGCAGAGCCGGGCGCCCAGCGCGGCAAATTTCTTGGCTGTCTCCGGGGCAAGCGCCGTACGGTTTTCACCGTCGGCACTTTCGCGAGCAACCGCCAGGGTAAGCGGCATGTAGTTCTCCTTGAGGTTTCAATAATCTGGATCTTGGACGCGTTGATGCTAGATGGGCACCGGAAGGGAGACCACTGGTCATCGTTCGATTAATGTTGTAACGCCGAAGATAAGTGAGTTGTTATGACATGAGTAGTCAGGATTTCTGAACGCATGGTCAGTAATTCCTTATCTATAGGGCTTGAGGGGGCTGCGGGCTATTGATGAAGCGTAGCTCTTGCGGATAGGGGAAGAAATCCTCGACATGGCCGTCACGTATCTTTGATTGGGTGTCCTGCCAGAACTTCGGGCTGAGCAGATCCTTGTGGTGCTTCATAAATATCTTGCGTACCTGCGGTGAGCCGAGCAGGAAGGTGGCGAACTCTTCCGGGAAAACGTCGTTCCTGGCTACTGCATACCAGATCTCGCCGGACATCTCGGTTTCGAAATCGGGGGCCGGTGGAATCTTGCGGAAGTTAATGTCGGTCATGTACTCGATTTCGTCATAGTCATAGAAGACGACGCGGCCGAAGCGGGTGATGCCGAAGTTTTTCCACAGCATGTCGCCCGGGAAGATGTTGGCCTGGGCCAGCTCGCGGATGGCTCTGCCGTATTCCTTAATGGCGTGTTCCATGCCGTCAAGGTTGTTGCTCTTCTCCATGCGGTCGAGGTGGATGTTGAGCGGCTCCATCCGGCGTTCGATGTACAAGTGTTTGATGATCAGCTGGTCGCCATCAACCTCGAACTTGGAAGAAGCAAACTTTTGCAGTTCGGCCAGCACTTCGTCGTCGAAGCGCTTTAAGGGAAACATTACATTGGAAAAC
>JAGWUW010000090.1 GCA_028868235.1 Betaproteobacteria bacterium
CAAGCTGGCCAACGACGGCACCCGCTTCGGCGCCGGCCAGGCCATCGTGACGCCTTCCGTGATTCGCGGCGAGCTGATGGCCGAGTACTCCGACATGGAAGAACTCGGCCTGGTCGAGAACCGGACGCTGTTCGCCAAGTACCTGATCGTCGAGCGGGACAGCTCCAACCCGAACCGGATCAACGTCCTGCTGCCGCCTGACCTGGTCAATCAGCTGCGCATCTTCGCGCTGCTCAACCAGTTCCGCCTGCAGTACGGCGCCAACGCTTAACCCCAAGGGGAGGCCGCTTGATCAAGCGCCTCCCCAACCTGAAAGGAAACGATCATGGCAAAACGTGTTGCCGGTATTTGCTACATCAAGGTCGACGGCGAGCAGCTCGAGGTCTCGGGTGGCGTCGAGGCGCCGATTGTCGACGTCAAGCGCGAAACCGTCATGGGCCTGTCCGGTCCTGCCGGACTCAAGGAAACCGCGCTCGAGCCTTACATCAAGGTGACGGCCATCTTCATGCCGGGTTTCCCCATGGATACCCTGCGTACCAACACCGAAATGACGGTCACCGCCGAAATGGCCAACGGCAAGGTTTATACCCTGTCCGGCGCCTTCGTGAAGGGTGAGCCGAGCGCCAAGGGCGAAGACGGTACCGTCGAGCTGGAATTTGGCGGCAAGCGGGGGCAGTGGCAATGAGCGCTGTCATCCCGCTTTCCAAGCCGATCAAGGCGCACGGCGACGAAGTCTCGGAAATATCGCTCCGCGAACCCACCACCAAGGACATCATCGAGCTTGGCCTGCCCACGCTCATCATCCCGGGGGCCGATGGACAGAGTACGGGCGTCGAGATCCGGCAGCCGGTGGTCGCGCGCTACATCAGCCGTCTGGCTGCCATTCCCATGGGCAGCGTCGAAGCCCTCGCCGTGAAGGACTTCTCCCTCTGTACCGCAGCGGTGATGGGTTTTTTCGGCTCGGGCGATGGCGAAGCGCCGACGACATAACTGACCGCGTTTTCGAGGTCGCCTACTTCTGGCGGGTGAATCCCGCCGAAATCATGGCCCTGTCGCTCGATGAGTTCAGTCTCTACGAGCGGCAGGCCGAACGCCTTGCAGAGCAGCTGCAGGCGCAACACCAACCGGAGTGAATCATGGCCGATAACTGGCAACTCAAGGCGGTGCTTTCTGCCGTCGACCAGATGTCGCCGGTCCTGAAAAGCGTCGGCAACGTCGCCAAGACGACCCGCAAGTACCTGTCAGATGTCGCTGGTGCGGCCAATGGGCTGACCAGCAAGGTCGGCCTGCCGCTGACGGCGCTGTCCGGGATCCTCGGTGGATTTTCGGCGGTGGCGATCAAGAATGCCGTGGTCGGCTTCACGGACATGGGCGAAGCGCTCTACAAGTCGAGCCTGCGCACCGGTATGAGCGTCGAGCAGCTGCAGCGCATGAAGTACGTCGCCGAGCAGTCTGGCGTGCCGATCGAGGCGCTCGAGGGCGGTATCGGCAAGCTCAACCGGAATATCGGCATGGCCGCAGCGGGGAAGAGCAAAGACCTGGCAGCGCTGATGCAGAAGCTGGGCATTTCGGCGCGCGACACCAACGGTCAGCTCAAGTCTGGCATCGACATCCTGCCGCAGTTGTCGGATGCCTTTGTCCGCAACAAGAACCCGGTGGTGCAGGCCCGCATGGGCATGGCCCTGTTCGGCAAGAGCTGGCAGGAAATGGTGCCGCTGCTGATGGAAGGGGCGGATGGCATCAATTCAAGCCTGGATCGCTTCAAGCGCCTGAAGGGCGTGATGAACCTGGACGACCTCAAGGGTGCCAAGGATCTCGGTGACAAGTTCAAAGACCTGGAATTCGTTACCAAGGGCTTCCAGAACACCATCGCCAAGGAGCTTGTGCCGGTCCTCGGCCCGCTGATCGAGGATATCGTCCAGTGGGCCGCAGCCAATCGCAAGGTGGTGTCGACTGGCGTGAAGGAGTTTGTCCGTGACCTGGTTGCTGGGATGCGCCAGGTCGATTGGAGTGCTGTGATCGAGGGCGCCAAGAATTTCGCCCGTTCGCTCGGTACGCTGGTCGATTGGATCGGCGGGGCCAGAAATGCCCTGATCCTGCTGGCTGTCGTGATGAACGCCCAGACGATCATAGCGATCGCCGGGCTGATCGGCGCCCTCGGACGTGCCGGCATTGCCTTCCTGGCCATGGCTGCGAAGGCGTACATCGCCGGCAATGCCTCGCTGCTTTCACTGATGCGCGTCGCTGCGGTGGCGCTCTTCACGGCGGGTCCGATTGGTGTGCTCGGTGCTGCCTTCACCTGGTTGGCTGGCATTGCCGCCGGGGCCAGTGGTTTGATCAGCGGTGCGATGGGTGCGGTCAGCCTCGCCATTCGTGGCGTCGGTGCCGCGCTGATGGCAAACCCACTCGGCATCATTCTCGGCCTGGCGACCGCTGCCTACCTGATCTACCAGAACTGGGACACGCTGAAGGCGTGGTTTTCCAGCTTTTTCGACTGGATCGGCGAGAAATTCCAGAAGGTTGTCGGCTGGGCGGTTGATCTGGCGCACTCGGTGGGGAGCTTCTTCGGCGGTGACAGTTCGGCGCGAGCAGCAACGAACGCCGGATCGGCGCTCAATGGAGAGCGCCAGTCGCTGGTTGGCCCGGCTGCCCAGGTGAAAGCCTCCGGCCAGATCGAGGTCAGCTTCAAAGATGCACCGCAGGGCATGCGTGTCGAGCAGGCGAAGGCCGGCGGCGACGTGCCGATCAACACCAATGTGGGCTATCGCTCCTACGCAACGGGAATGCCGTAATGGCAGAGAAAAAGAAACTCTCCGACAACCTGCGCCCGGCCAGCTTCCGGGGGGTACCGTTCCAGGTGGAATCCACCGAGCTGGGCGCAGGGCGTCGCACGCAGTTGCACGAGTACCCTCAGCGCGACAAGCCCTACGTCGAGGACTTGGGGCGTGCCGCACGTGATCTTGCTTTCAGCGGCTTTGTCGTCGGCGAAGATTACGTCGACCAGGCCAATGCGCTGCTCGGCGCCCTCGAGGAACCCGGGCCTGGCACGCTGATCCATCCGTGGTTCGGTACGTTGACGGTTAGCCTCAAGGATTCGGCGCGCGTTTCTTTCGACGCAGCCCTGGGGCAAGCCCGATTTTCCATGTCGTTCGTGGAGGCCGGCGAGCTGGAGTTTCCGTCGTCGGAAACTTCGACGCAGGCGGCTTCGCGGATCGCTGCTTCCAATCTGGAAAAGGCCGCGGTCGAGTCGTTTGCCGATCGCTTCTCGATAAAGGGCTTCCAGGACTTCGTTGCCGCCGCTGCCAACGGCAACCTGGGTGACATGCTCGGCATCGTTTCGTCGAGCGAAATCGGCAAGGTGCTCGGCTACGCCAACAGCCTGGCCAACACCGTGTCGACGGCGATCGCCCTGGTCTCGAACCCGAGCACGCTCGGCTGGAAGATCATGGGTGCCTTCGGTCTGTCCGGCCTCGCCACCACGGTGGCAGCGTGGAGCAATATCGTCCGCTCGCTGTCCCGGGTCGGGTCGAGTGGCAAGATGGATGCACCTGGTGCTCCGGTAGTTTATACGCCGTCTCGTCAGCAGGCCTACGTCAATGCCTGTGCCGTCAATGCGCTCGGCCGGCAGGCTTTGATCGCCCAGGCGGTCGGGGCATCCAGCCTGGTCGGTACCACGGTTGATTCATCGGCCAGGCCGGTGATCAGCCATGCCGACATGGTTGCCGTGCGCAACGAGCTGATCGCGGTGATTGACCGAGAGTCGCTTACGGCGTCCGATCAAGTCTATGCCGCGCTAATGAAAGCTCGCGCCGCCGTCTGGAAAGACCTGACGACGCGCGCCCGGGAGAGTGCCCGCCTGACCACGCTGACGCCGAACGAAGTGACGCCAGCCCTGGTGCTGGCTTACGACTACTACGAGGATGCCTCGCGCGACACCGATATCGTGGCGCGTAACGGCATCCGTCATCCCGGCTTCGTGCCGGTGCTGCCGATGAAGGTTTTGACGCGATGACCGCTGTGTATCCAGATCCCGCGAACGCTGTCCGCCTCCTGGTCAATGGCCAGGAGTACGGCGGCTGGAAGTCGGTTCGGATCACAGCCGGCATCGAACGCCAGGCGCGTGACTTCGACCTCGAGGTCACAGACCGCTGGCCAGGGCAGACCGATATCCCACGCCGAATTCAGCCGGGCGATCCGTGCCAGGTGTATATCGGGCAAGACCTGGTGATGACTGGCTATGTCGATGCGACGCCGATCCGCTACGACGGCAAGACGGTCGGCGTCGGCGTCAAGGGGCGCAGCAAGACGGCGGACCTGGTGGATTGCTGCCCGATACCAACCGGGCAAAGCACAGCAGTATCGGACGGCGGCACCTGGAAGGATGTGATCGGCCCGGATGGCAAGCAGCCCAATGTGGTGAAACCGCCGGCCAAGAGCGCCAACCAGTGGCGCAATCAGAAGCTGGAAGTGATCGCTGCCGCGCTGGCCGCTCCCTATGGCGTCCGCGTGGTTTCCGAAGTCGATACCGGCAAGGCGATCCTGGATCACCAGGTGCAAGTCGGTGAGACTGTGTTCGAGAGCATCGATCGCATGATGCGCCTGCGTCACGTGTTGTCGACCGACAACGAGAAGGGCGATCTGGTCTTTATCGATGTTGGCAGCACCGGCCGCGCCGGTACCGCCATCGAGCTGGGCAAGAACATCCTGACGGGTAATTCGCCGCTCGATTACAAGGGGGTCTTCTCCGAGTACATCGTCAAAGGGCAGCGCGCCGGCAACGACGAGCAATACGGCTCGGATGTCGCCGAGGAAGAAGGCAGCGCCGAAGACGACAGCAACACCACGGTCACCGGCGAAACAGCCACGGCCACCGATGCCCGTGCCAAGCGGCGCCGGGTGTTGGTGATCAAGCAGTCAGGCCAGGCGGACGAAGGTACCTGCAAGGATCGCGCGGAATATGAGCGCGCCCACCGCGCCGCCAAGGCGCTGCAGACCGACTACGCGATCAACGGCTGGCGTCAGGAGGATGGCAGCTTGTGGTTGCCGAACCTGCTGGTGCGGGTGCGTGATGGACTGATCGGCTTCGACACAGAAATGGTGATCGCCGAGGTGTCATGGATCCTCGGCAAGGAAGGCTTCCGTGTTGAGATCAAGGTCGGGCCGCCGGACGGGTACCGCACTAAGGCCGGCAAGCTGAAAGCCAGCAAGTCTCAAAAGGGCGGTGGCCCGGAATGGAGTGACGTTAAATGAGCGACCTCGGCAAGATGCTCGCGCCGATCGCTCGGCGTCTCGGCAACATGCTGGCGAGAGGCAGCGTGGTAGCGGCAAACGGTGCGGGCAAGATGCGCACCCTGCAGATCCGCATGATGTCCGACGAGACCAAGGACAACGTCGAGCACTTTGAGCCTTACGGCTTCACCTCCGAGCCGATCCAGGGCGCCGAGCATGTCACGGCGTTCTTTGACGGCGATCGCTCGCATGGCGTGACGCTGGTCGTTGCCGACCGTCGCTACCGGCTGCAAGGCCTCAAGGCAGGCGAAATGGCGATCTTCGACGACCAGGGGCAAAAGGTTTATCTGACACGCACCGGCATCGTCATCGATGGCGCCAACCTGCCGCTGGTGATTCAGAACGTGCCCACGGCGACGATCAAAGCTGCGACCAAGGTGCGCTTTGAAACGCCACTCCTGGAAGTGACCGGCCAGATCAAGGATCTGAGTGACAGCACCGGGAAGACCATGGCCGCCATGCGATCGACCTACAACAGCCATACGCATCACGAAAACGATGTGCATGGTGAGACCAACAACCCGACTCAGCAGATGTAGCCATGATCAACGACCAACCACTGACCGTCGTCATCGATGGGCAGACGATCCCGCTCGGCCTCGATGCCGACGAGCCGCTGGTGCGCGCCGTCGTCATCAGCCTCTTCACCTGGCGCCGTGCCAATCCGGATGACGACCTGCCCGGTGATCTGCGCCAGGGCTGGTGGGGCGATTCATTCCCGGTCGTGCCGAACGACAAGATCGGATCGCGCCTCTGGCTGCTCTCCCGCGCCAAGCTGACCAGCGAGACGGTCGTTCGTGCCCGGGAATACGCCGAAGAGGCACTGGCCTGGCTGGTCAAGGACGGCATTGCCGCTCGTGTCGTCGTTGAGGCCGAACGACAGGGACTATCCACCCTGGCGCTGGCCTGCCGGGTTTTCAAGTCGGACGGCAAGCAGCCGCTCGATGTCCGCTTCACTGATGTATGGGGGTTCCTGAATGTTTAGCCGCCCGTCGCTTGCCGACATTATCCAGCGCGTCCGCAATGACGTGCTTTCGCGCCTCTCCACCGATGACGTGCTGCGGCGCGCCGATGCCGAGGTGTACGCTCGCGTCATGGGTGGCGTTGCCCATGGCCTCTACGGTTTCATCGAATGGCTGGCCGACCAGGTCATCTACGACACTGCTGAGCTGGAATACCTTGAGCGCTGGTGTTCAATCTGGGGCATCACCCGCAAGCCGGCCGCAGCGGCTACCGGTTCCGTCACCTTTACGGTACAGGCTGGCGCGGTCATCCCGGCCGGCACGCTGCTGCAGGCGCTCGACGGCGTGCAGTACCAGACGACCGCCGATGCCACGATCACCGCACCAACGGCCACTGCGCCTGTTTCCGCTGTCGTGGCAGCCGCTGCTGGCAACCGGGCCACCGGGCAAAGCCTGTCGCTGGTGTCGCCAGTCGTCGGCGTGCAATCGACGGCGACGGCCGGGCTGATCTCCGGCGGTGCTGACATTGAAACCGATGATGCCCTGCGCGGCCGTCTGCTCTCACGGATCCAGCAACCGCCGCAGGGCGGTGCCTCCTACGACTACACGACCTGGGCGCTGGAAGTGTCCGGGGTTACCCGGGCCTGGGTAGCGCCGCAGGAACTCGGACTTGGCACGGTCACCGTGCGCTTCGTGCGTGACAACGACGGCAGCGGCTCGGCCATCATTCCGGATGCGTCTGAGGTCGCTGCGGTGCAGGCCTACATTGATGCCCGCCGGCCGGTGACGGCACAAGTCACCGTCGTAGCGCCGACTGCTGTTCCGATCAACTTCCAGATCCAGGGGCTGACGCCGAACAATGCGACCGTGCAAGCTGCGGTTCAGGCCGAGCTGCAGGATCTGCTGACCCGCGAGGCCGTGCCTGGCGGCTCGATCCTTCTATCGCACATCCGTGCGGCGATCTCGGCTGCGGCTGGCGAGACTGATTACGTGCTGGTGTCGCCGGCCGCGAACGTCACGAACACCGTCGGCAACATGAGCACCATGGGAACGATCACATGGCTCTAACCGATTCCGATTACCTGCGTCAGTTGCAGGCGCTGTTGCCGCCCGGCCCGGCCTGGCCGAAAGACGACAATGCGCTGCTGACCAGGCTGTTGTCTGGGTTATCCGAGGAGCTTGCCCGAGTCGATGGTCGTGCCTGGCAGATTGCCGAAGAAGCCGATCCGCGCACGGTGGCCGAGTTATTCGCTGATTGGGAGCGCGTCGCCGGCTTGCCGGACGCCTGCGCGGTGGTCTTTGGCGGTACGCAGACAGTGGCGAAACGTCGGGCCGCGCTGGTTGGTCGCCTGGCGACGTTGGGCGGCCAGTCGCCGGCCTATTTCATCGCCCTGGCGGCGTCGATTGGCTATGCCATTACGATCACCGAGTTTCGCGCGCATACCGTCGAAGACGACGTCAACTACGCGCTCTACGACAGCGCCTGGAATTTCGCCTGGCAGGTCAATGCCGCGCTCAACACGATCAATGAAATCACCGTCGACATGACGGTTGAAGACCCGCTTGCAGCTTGGGGAAATGCCCTGCTTGAGTGCGTCATCAATCGACTCAAGCCGGCTCAAACCACCGTTCTGTACAGCTACACCTAAAAGGAGCAAACATGGATCGCTCATATGCATCCGGCGCAGCAGGTAGCGCACCGGCCGCGCCCGCCAGTCCGTCGATCGGCTACCCTACCGCCGGAAATCCGGGAACCGGTACGCCGGCCACCAAGCCCGGCCCGTACTGGTACCACCAGATCACCGAAGAGTTGCTGGCGATCATTACTGCTGCCGGCATTACGCCGGCACAGGGAACTTTGACGCAGCTGGCGTCTGCTATTCAGTCGGGGAAATTGTTTTCTTCGGCTGCGAGCGGTACTGCGGATGCGCTGACGGCGAGTTTTGTTCCGGCGGTTGCTTCGTTGGTCAATGGCATGTCGTTTTATGTCCGTGCTGGCTCGGCCAACGCGACGACCACGCCGACCTTCACGCCGAACAATGGAACGATTGCCGCCAAGACCATCGTCAAGGGCAACGGCCTCGCGGTTGCTGCTGGCGACATTGCCGGCGGTGGCCATTGGATCGAGCTGCAATACGACCTGACGCTCGACAAGTGGGTGCTGCTCAATCCGGCGACCGGAGTAGCGACCCAGTCAGCGGTCGTCGTTGGGAGCATGCGCAACGTCGTCGGCAGTTCTGCCGGTGCGGTAAAGACCGCGAGCTGGACGGCGGACGAGCTCGTCGCTGAA
>JAGWUW010000604.1 GCA_028868235.1 Betaproteobacteria bacterium
GCCGTTGGCTTCGAGGGCGGAGCCGGCGTTGAAGCCGAACCAGCCGAACCACAGCAGCGAGGCACCGACCATGGTGAAGGTCAGCGAGTGCGGCGCCATCGAATCCTTGCCGTAGCCGATGCGCTTGCCCACCACATAGGCACCGACCAGGCCGGCGACGGCGGCATTGATATGCACGACGGTACCGCCGGCATAGTCAAGCGCGCCCTTCTGGAACAGGAAGCCTGCGGTCGCGGTTGCCTTCTCGGCGGCGTCGGCGGTGGTGTAGGCATCCGGACCGGCCCAGAACCAGACCATGTGGGCCATCGGCAGGTAGCTGAAGGTGAACCACAGGATGGCGAACAGCAGCACGGCGGAGAACTTGATGCGCTCGGCGAAGGAACCGAGGATCAGGCCCACGGTGATGGCAGCGAAGGCGCCCTGGAACACCACGAAGCTGAGCTCGGGCAGCACCACGCCCTTGCTGAAGGTACCCGTGATGGTATCCGGCGTCATGCCCTTCAGGAACAGCTTGTCGAGGCTGCCGAAGAAGGCATTGCCCTCGGTGAAGGCGACGCTGTAGCCGTAAATGACCCACAGCACGCTGATCAGCGCGAACACGGTAAACACCTGCATCAGCACCGACAGCATGTTCTTGCTGCGCACCAGGCCGCCGTAGAAGAGGGCCAGGCCGGGGATGGACATCAGGATGACAAAGGCCGAGCAGACCAGCAGCCAGGCAGTGTCGCCCTTGTTCGGCACCGGCGCCGGCGCTGCAGCCTCGGCAGGCGCTGCGGCCGGGGCAGCAGCGGGCGCTGCGGCTTCGGTCACGGCGGGTGCGTCGGCCGGCTTGTCGTCGGCATAAGCGGCGCCGGCAAAGCTGAGAGCCAGTGTGGCCATCAGGATAGCGAAGAATTTTTTCATGAGCGATTTCTCCTTAGAGCGCTTCCTCACCGGTTTCGCCGGTGCGGATGCGAATGACTTGCTCGACATCGAAGACAAAGATCTTCCCGTCGCCGATCTTGCCGGTACTGGCCGACTTCTCGATGGCTTCGATGACCTGGTCGAGCAGGTCGTCCTTGATCGCCGCTTCGATCTTTACCTTGGGCAGGAAATCGACGACGTATTCGGCGCCACGGTAAAGTTCGGTATGTCCTTTCTGACGGCCGAACCCCTTGACCTCGGTGACGGTGATGCCCTGCACGCCAACGGCGGCAAGCGCTTCGCGCACCTCGTCAAGCTTGAATGGCTTGATGATGGCAGTTACGAGTTTCATGAGCGGATCCTCATTAATTAGGGGTTTGAATCAAATCCCCGCCGGGACCGGCCGGCTGCCGGCGGGGGAAATCATGCAAACGGATTAGAACGATTTGGTGAAGGTGACGATTGCCTTACCCTTGGCAGCATCATAGGTGCCACTTGGACCCCAACAGTAAGTTGCCTTGGCATCGCCGCAACTTTTGGCGTTGGTGTCCGAGTACTTCAGACCGACCACACCGAAGCCGACATCCTTGGTCACGCCGACGTTCCAGTCGGTATAGGAGGCATCGTAGCCGCCCGGGTCGCTTTCGCTGTTGTAGTCCTTGACCTTTTGGTGACCAAGGTGGCCGTTGACGCCCCAGCCATCACCGAGATCGTAGTTGGCATTAACTT
>JAGWUW010000605.1 GCA_028868235.1 Betaproteobacteria bacterium
CCGCTTGTCTTCGGAACCGGGCGCTGGGGCGGCTCCGTCGTTGAAGGCCTTGCGTCGGCTTCCTGGCTGACACCGTGAGTTCGACGGACGACGGCGACCGGCAGCAACCGCTGCATCGCCGACCTCCGCTCGCTGGTCGGCGTGTACCCCTAGTCACCCAGTAGCTTCATCTAGCGGATTGGCCTGGGCCGGCAAAGGTGGGGCTGATGGCTGATCCACTCACGGGCCTGCCCGATCGTGGAAAACAAGATGGTCTCGTGGGGTCGCAAAAGCGGCTGGAGCCTGGCCACCACACCAATCGCGCCTGGAGAAACGTCTTCCGCGACCACGATGGAGCGGATGTTGGGATTAGAGGTCCACGCTCCCAAGCGAATCGCCGCGACCGCTTCGACCCCATTTGCTGTGAGACCGTGGCTGGTGACGGCCGTGTAGTCGCTGATGATGTAGCGAAGCCTGTCGAATCGATAGTATCCTGCGATCTCCTCCGAGGATCTGACGAATTCATCTTCCGTCAGATGACCCGAGAAGATCTTGCACGCCCCATCGAACTCCCAACTGATTTCATAGGGCATTGGCAGATACCTGATTCATTCTTGTTACGGCGGCGCAGTTTCCATCTTGCATTGCCATGTTAGCGCAGGGATTTCGCGTCCCGGGCGGCCGCCAAGGTCAGTCTGGGCTGCAGTTCAGATGCTAAGAGGGATCTCCGGCACCGAGTCCGTGACAGCCCCTGTCGACCGCGCCGCGCGCACCGTTCATATTTCTCATCGCGGTCTTGCCAGCGCAACGGATCCATGACTCAGCTTGAGCATTTTCGGAGTCCGTTTGCTCGCGCTCCCCATGTAAGCGCGCCGAAACGTACCTTCATTTAGACTGGCCATCTGCGCCACCGCTCGCGACACCCGTCGCCGGGTGTTCGCTCCAGCTGTCGGAGGAGCTGTGTCAGGGATGAGTGACGAGCACCCGGTCGGCGGGAGTGAAGATCGGCGCATCGCCAGACTGCGCGCCTTGTTAATCCTTGACACCGAGGCAGAGCCGATCTTTGACACGCTGGCGAGGCTCGCCTCCGAAGCCTGCAATACGCCCGTCGCGCTGCTCAGCCTGGTCGACGCCGGGCGTCAGTGGTTCAAGGCCAATGTCGGCCTCGCCGGGGTCACCGAGACCCCGCGCAGCGTCGCGTTCTGCGACCATGCCATCCGCGGTGACCAGGTGATGGAGGTCCCGGATGCCTTGGCGGACCCTCGTTTTGCCGGCAACCCTCACGTCATGGGTGCGCCAAACATTCGGTTCTACGCAGGCGCACCTCTGGTGATGAGCACCGGTGAGCGGGTCGGCACGCTGTGCGTCATCGATCGCGAGGCCCGCCGCCTGACTGCGGATCAGATCCGGCAGTTGGAGGACCTGGCCAGGCTCTCGGTGCAGGCGCTGGAAATGCGCGAGCGCTCGATCCAGCAATCGCTGGAGGTGCGCTCAGCCCATGAGCACGCGGTGGCGGACAGTGAGCGGCGCCTGCGCGCCATCCTGGATGCCCAGAGCGAACTGGTCTCGCAGTCCACGCCCGATGGACACCTCCTCTACGTCAACCCGGCCTATGCCGCCTTCGTCGGCCGCTGCGTTGATGAAATCATTGG
>JAGWUW010000606.1 GCA_028868235.1 Betaproteobacteria bacterium
ACTCACCGTTCAGGCGATCCCAGTCGGCAGCATGCTGCGCAAAGGTTGCCTGCGCCGGATGGACTTCCCAATTCACCGTAGCGCTCCAGCAACCGGCAGTCGCAAGACCTTGCCCACAGCCGCCACCATCCAGTCCATTTCATCGTCACTCAAGGACTGGTGGCAGGGCAAATGCAGCAGATGCAGCCGATAGTCCGCGGCTACCGGGCAGGCGGAAACAGCCATTTCATCCCAGCGCCAGACCGGCACTGCGAGCTGCTTGAGCCAGTAGAAATGCGGCATCGGATGGGCGATGTAGAGCGGAAACATGTAGGGTACAACCTGCTCTGGCAGTTCCGGGTACAGCGGGTGACAATTCGGTAAGCTGGTAACCGCCTGCAGCCAGCGCCGGTAATTAGCCTGGCGCCTCTGAATTGCGGCACGAATCGAGGAATGCCCAATCAGCCAGCGAGAACTACGTAGCGCGGCGCGGCGCTCGGCCTCAAGTTGGTATTGCGATGACTGCGCCGGCCTCTGCCGCCGCTGTTCATCGCCGGCGACCGGCGTCCGCTTGGCAAGCACCGCCAGTTGGCGGTCGAGCGCAGTGATATCGGCCGGGCTGACTCGCGGCTGGCGCGCCGCATCGAGGCATTGTTTCATGCCGCGCAATTCGGCCAGCCAGCTTGCGGGCTGTGTGACTGCGCTCGCCAGCACAGCAGCATCCGGCGCATACAGCCAACCGCCGTCGGCGCTAGGCAAGAACTTATACGGACTCGATGCCACAAACCGACCATACCACCCCGCCCCCTTGGCCTGATAACGCTCAGTAAACAACGTGTGTGAGCAATCCTCGACGAAGACTATGCCACGCGCGTAACACCATTGTTTCAGCCAGGAGAAGTCGCGAACGAAGCCGAAAAAATGCGTGGCCAGCAGCGCCTTGACCGGTTTTGCCGAACGCTCGGCCAAGACGTCAAGCGCCACCGGATCAGGCGCCAGATCGCTATCGAGCGTGTAAAGCAGGACGTCCGCTCCGAGGGCCAGTGCCGGGTCGAGCATGGTCACGCAATGGTAGGCGGGTGCCAGCAGTGCACCATAGCCATCCAGACCGGCGCGCCGATAGGCCTCACCGAGAGCATAGCGGCCACGGGTAAAATGCAGGCCCTGACCGGACAAGGATGGGACATCCCGCAACAAAGCGGCATCCTCGGTGCTTGCCGGCGCGAAGCCACGCGGCAACACGGGCACTCGCGGCCGGGGGAAGCTGCAGGGTGAAGGATCGAAAACCTGATAGTCGAGGGACATGTCCAATCCCAGATCAGTGCGGCATTGATTTCTGGAGCCAGGCAAGCGTCGCTTCTTCGACTGCCAAACGCCATGCAGCAGAGGAAAAGGTATGGTCAGCATCGCTGATCTCCCGCCTGCTCACCCGTTTTTGCACAAGTATCTGTTGCCAAGCCGGATCAATCCGCGTCGTCTCAATGAACTCCTTCGCCGTGTAGTCATCACCACTGAGTATCAGCAGAACTGGGAGTTGCGATTCGGCAAGCGCAACGCGCATTTTTCCCTGAAAGGACAACTCTCGGTCTGCCGGTGTAGCACGTTGCCGTGCTTTGTGCAGACTCCCGAACAAGTCACCGATGGCAGGCCA
>JAGWUW010000607.1 GCA_028868235.1 Betaproteobacteria bacterium
CGCTGTACCACCAGGGCTATCTGGAGGCTTTCCGTTCGATCAATGACACGTTCCTGATTGCCCTGGATGGCACCGACTTCTTCAGTTCGGAAAATATTTCCTGCGCCCACTGCTCTCAAACCGTGCAGAAGAACGGCAAGCTCCGCTACCGCCACATCGCGGTCACCCCGGTGCTGATCGCCCCCGGCCAGGCGCAGGCCATTGTTTTGCCGCCGGAATTCGTCCAGCCCCAGGATGGCCATGAGAAGCAGGATTGCGAACTGGCGGCGTCCGCGCGCTGGCTGGCACGCTGGGGCGCCCACTATCGCCCCTGGGGCGTCACGTATCTGGGCGATGACCTGTACTGCCATCAATCTCATTGCTTGCGGGTCTTGGCGCAACAGGCCCACTTCCTGTTCACCTGCAAGGAAGACTCCCACGCCACGCTCTACGAGTGGGTCGCCGATTTCGCGCGCAACGGCCAACTCGGGACCGTCGTCCAGACCCGGCGCGTCGGCAAGAAGCACTTCACCGATACCTATCGCTACATCAACCAGGTGCCTCTACGCGACAGCGACGACGCCGTCCTGGCCAACTGGTGCGAACTCGTCACCACCAATGCCGCCGGCGACATCGTCTTCCGCAATGCCTGGGTCACCTCCCATGTCATCACTGACCAGAACGTCGCCCGCCTCGCCGCTGCCGGACGGGCACGCTGGAAAATCGAGAACGAGAACAACAATACCCTCAAGACCAAGGGCTACCATTTCGACCACAACTTCGGCCATGGCAAACAAAACCTGGCTAATCTGTTTGCCACCCTGATCTTGCTGGCATTCCTGATGCACTCCGCGCTGGGCTGCCTTGACGCTCGCTATGCCGCCGTACGGGCCTTGCTGCCCTCACGACGTACCTTCTTCGAGCACCTGCGTGCCTTGCTCCAGTACCTGCCCTTCGACGACTGGGATCATCTCCTCTGCTTCATGCACCACCACCTCGATCCAGGCGCCCCCGACACCAGCTGAATTCCTGCCCTCTGACCCTCTCCCTATGCTTTGAGGTCTAAATGAGAACTGCTGCAGTAATTGGCAGCAGTTCTCATTTCAAACCCGAGTGAAGCGTCCGTTAGCATGGGGCGGAGGCAGAGGATCCGTGGTCCTGGAAAGTAGAAATCGGGCCGGGCACGAGTGGTTGTAAAAATAGTGCTGGTAAACAGTGCGTTACAGAGTTAACCTCAAGCCACATCGGTGTTCCGATGATTTTGAGGCGTCAGCACCATTTCGACCGTTGCCCCCGATCCTTTGCCGAGCCCTGCCGCGACCTTGATCGAGATGGTCCGGGCCGCGTTTCGGGCGCTGCCGGACGGGCGCGGGCCGAGCAACAACCGGCGTTATGCGATGGAGGACGCAGCCCTGTCGGCCTTCGCCGTGTTCTTCTCGCAGAGCCCGTCGTTCCTCGACAGCCAGGTACGGATGCAAAAGCAGCAGGGCAAGAACAACGCGTCCTCCCTGTTTGGGGTGCACGAGATTCCGTGCGACAACCAGATTCGCAACTTGCTCGATCCGGTGCCGGCGGCGACGCTCTTTCCAGTCATCGCCGAAATCGGCGATACGCTGTACCACCAGGGCTATCTGGAGGCTTTCCGTTCGA
>JAGWUW010000608.1 GCA_028868235.1 Betaproteobacteria bacterium
CGGTTCCAGTTTGGCCTGACGTCATATGTGGGGATTACCAGATGCTCATGAAACCTGACGTGCGTCGAGGCGTTCGGCGAGCATGGATTTTGGTCAGTCATGCGCCGTGGTCACTGGAGGGGAATCGGGAATCGGAGAGGCATGCGCGCTAGCACTAGGCCGAAGCGCTGCTGCTGTTGTGATCACCTACTTTCACGACGAGGAGGCTGCGGCGCGGGTCGTCGCTGCGATCGAAGCGGCAGGTGGAAAGGCGCTCGCGCAGCGGACCGACGTCGGAGACGAGGCGCAGGTAGATGCACTTTTCACTGCCGCAGAGCAGGCGTTTGGGCCGGTGCGGCTGCTCGTCAATTCCGCAGGCCTCAACATGAGCGGTGCACCGGTTGAGCAGATGACCCTGGCCCAATTCGATCGCGTCCTCCGCGCTGATCTCTATGGCCCTTTTCTTACCTGTCGGCGTTTTGTCCAAGGTCTCGCGGGGCGACAGAATGGCGGACGCATCGTGAACATCTCGTCGATCCACGAGTGTGCCCCCCGGGTCGGCGGAGTCGAGTACGACAGCGCCAAAGGTGGGCTGGCCCAGCTCACGGCCACGCTGGCGCTGGAACTTGCACCGCGCCAGATCGCGGTGAACGTGGTCGCCCCCGGCATGATCCTGACGCCAATGAATCAATCGGCGCTCGACGACCAACAGGAGCTCGCTCGCAAGGAAGCCGCCATTCCTTGGGGGAGGGCCGGACGGCCAGACGAAGTCGCTGGCTTGGTTCTCTTCCTGCTCTCTCCGGCGGCCGAATATATCACGGGAGCGACCGTGGTAATCGACGGCGCGCTCTCGCTCACCGTGGCGCAGGGAGCATGAGTGTGCAGCTCGACTACGCCATCGAAAAGCTGGACCTCGTGACCCTCGATATCGCTCGCGAGGATGGGCTTCTCTTCGGGCACGATCTCATGAGCCCTTATGTGTGGGAGGAGAACGGGCGCAAACATCTCCTCGTGCGCGTTCTTAAGAACCCGCTTGGGCCGAACGATCCAACGGGCGTACTCTATTCCGGCACCTCCGAAGACGGATTGCATTTCGCGATGCATCCCAAGCCTGCGATTAGCCCCGGTCCGATGGAAGCCGATGCCGGCGGCGTCGAGGATCCAACCGTTGTGACGGCTCGCGAGGGTAGGCTATTGGTATTCTATACCGGGGTCGACGCCAGGCGCACCCAAGGCTCACTTCTTGTCGCTAAAGGCCCGGATTTCGATCATCTGCGAAAGAAAAGAGTGCTGCTCAAAGCGCCTGACGGGGCCGGAAACATCAAGGAAGCCACGGTCGCGCAGGGTGCTGACGGACGCTGGCGACTGTTCTACGAATACGCCAAGGGCAACGCTTCGCGTATTGGTTTGGCGCTCAGTGCCGGACCTGAAGGGCCATGGGAGACGGTCGCCGATCCCTTCACCGTCCGCGCGCGGGGGTGGGACAATTGGCATCTCTCGACGGGGCCAATAGTTGCGCGCCCGGGGCAGCCCGCGGTGATGTTCTATAACGGGGCCACGGCAGACGCGCGCTGGCGAATCGGCTGGGTTGCTTTCGACGAGAACTATTCGCGCGTGGTCGACCGCTGCATCGAGCCGCTGCTTATCCC
>JAGWUW010000609.1 GCA_028868235.1 Betaproteobacteria bacterium
ATTGGTCTGGCACCAAGCGACGTGGCGCAGAACCTCCTGTTGCCCCTCTCGGGAAGCTCCCAGACGTCGCCATCCTTTTGGTTAAACCCGAAAAACAGCATCGTCTACACACTACAAGTGCAGACCCCGCAATACCGCATCGGCTCCCTCGACGATCTGCTGCATCTGCCAGTTGGCACGGGAAGTACGGCACGGAACAGCGGCAGCCAGCCGCAGCTGTTGGGCAACCTGGTGACCGCCTCGCCCACCCGCCAATACGGTATCTTGAGCCGCTACAACATCCTTCCATCAATCGACATTTATGCCAACGTGCGTGATCGTGACCTCGGCTCCACCGCTCAGGAAATCCGCCAAGTTCTGGACGCCGCCAAGGACGAGTTGCCGCGCGGCAGTAGTATCGTCCTGCGTGGCCAGGTACAGACCATGCAGTCTTCCTATCTGGGGCTGGGGATCGGTCTGCTAGGTGCGATCGTTCTGGTCTACCTGCTGATCGTCATTAACTTCCAGTCCTGGCTCGATCCCTTTATCATCATTTCCGCCTTACCGGCTGCACTGGCCGGCATTGCCTGGATGCTGATCTTCACCGGCACCGGCCTCAGCGTCCCAGCCTTGACCGGTGCGATCATGACGGTCGGCGTCGCCACCGCCAACAGCATTCTGGTCGTTTCCTTCGCTCGACAGCGCATGGATGCTGGCCTGCCGCCGCTCTCAGCCGCCCTCGAAGCCGGTGCCACTCGCTTGCGGCCAGTACTGATGACAGCGCTAGCCATGATCATTGGCATGATTCCGATGGCCATTGGCTTGGGCGAAGGTGCCGAGCAAAATGCACCGCTCGGCCGCGCAGTAATCGGCGGCCTGCTCTTCGCTACCGTTTCCACGGTCTTTTTCGTTCCTGCCGTTTTCGCTGCCTTTCATCGTTGGCTAGCAGCGCGCAAGGAACGGATTGCCGCCTCGACTGCTTCCCTGGATACCCCAACATGACAAAAGAGCGCCATGCCAATCTCGGCGTGCCGGAGTTCAAATTGCACGATGAGGAACATGACCTCGGCCGCCGCCAGGTGGTCCGCTCCGCCCGCTTCATCGTCCTGGCCGTCGTCCTGCTGCTCCTCGCTGGACTTGCCTGGCGCTTGCTGTTGCGCTGGTCTGAGAACAAGGCGCTCGATGCCCGGGCCGCTGAAAATGCAGTCCTGCACGTGCGTGTCATTCAACCTGGCGCCAACCGGGCAGATGGCCGGCTAACCTTGCCTGGTACGCTACAGAGCGTCCTCGAAGCACAGATCTACGCTCGCGCCAATGGCTACGTCAAGGAGTGGTTAAAAGATATCGGCGCACCAGTCAAGAAAGGTGAAGTGCTGGCAACGCTGGACCTCCCCGAGGTTAGCCGGCAGGTCGACGAAGCTGCAGCCAATTTCCAATTAACGAAATCAGCCTACGAGCGTTGGCGCCAATTGCGTGCCGATGATGCTGTGTCGCAACAGGAACTGGATGAGAAGACCAGCGCCTACCGCCAGGCCGAGGCCGTGTTGAAACGCCTGCGCGATCAACTAGGCTTTGGCCAGGTCGTCGCACCGTTCGACGGTATCGTGACCCGGCGCAGCATTAACGTCGGCGACCTGGTGAATGCC
>JAGWUW010000610.1 GCA_028868235.1 Betaproteobacteria bacterium
TCGCCGCCGCCGATCATCTGCATTTCATCGGCAATGATGTCGGTGGTGTAGTGCTTTACTCCGTCCTTCTCGTAGCTGCCGTATTCCAAGCGGCCTTCGATATAGACCTGACGGCCCTTTTTCAGGTACTCCCCGGCGATCTCGCCCAGCTTGCCGAACAACTTGACCCGGTGCCACTCGGTCTTTTCGATCTGCTGGCCGTCCTTGTCCTTGCGGACTGAAGTCGTCGCTAGTGACAGCGTGGTAATCGCCATGCCGCTCTGGCTGTAGCGAATTTCCGGATCGTTGCCTAGGTTGCCGACCAGTATGACGCGATTGATACCCCTTGCCATTAGTGTTCTCCCTTTCTATGGAGCGATGTGTGTTCGGCCCTCGTCATCACCTGAAGGTTTGACGGATCGTTGTTTGATCGGTCGTGGTCTTTGTGATGCACAACCTCGAAATCCAAAAGCTGTCGGCCAATCATTTGTTCGGCTATCACCCGGTGCAGGCTCCGGCCCTTGTGCTCGCCTCGTGTAATCTCGACGTACCCATTCGGCTTGACGGAAACGCCAGCGGCAAACTTGGCACCACGCTCCTTGGCGGCATTGGTTATGGCGTCGATATGGTCTTGGCTAAACGTGCGGGACTTCCCGCGCCACCCATGACCAAGCCGGCCCTCTTCGGCTGCGCGACGAATCCCGTCCACCCTGCTGCGGATTACTCCCGCCTTCATCGCAGCAGCCCTTACAGTGCTCCTGGAAACCCCGTTGCGCTCCGCAACAACAGGGATGCTGTCGCCTGACACGTACTGATCAACCAGGATCACTTTGTTTACGCAGCGTGCCATGTCATGGCGACCTTTGTTGGAGTTCGTTTTCTTTCTCCGCAACCAGCGCCAGAAACTCAGCGCGGCGCTCGTGCAGTTTGGCAATCTCGTCCGCCATCTCTTCGCGGTGCGTGCGATACACGACAAGCTGTAGGTGCTCGGGGTAGTCCGCGCAGTAGCTAACGAAGTCGATCCACTTGCGACCCTTGTCGAAGTGGCCGGCCATCTGCCAGCGATAGGCGGGGTCGAAGCTGCCGCGCTTAATCGTGGCTTCATGCGTGGTGGCGATGACGGACTTAATCTCGACTTCGCCATCCTCGCCAACCAGCCCATCCGGCGAGTCGCCGTATAGGCCGAAGTCGAAGAACCCGCCGTTGGTCACTTCGCAGAAGAACATTTCTTCATAGAGCATCCGCGCCAGCGGTTCCTGCTCGTGGCCGCGCTCCATGTCGTCATTCTTGAAGCTGTGTTCCGCCTTGCGCCCGGTGATGCGTTCCAGCGCGAGTTGCAGCGCGTACCGATGCGCCGGCTCGCCGAACGGCTTGCCGTAGTTCGCCATGAACTTCGCGTAGCTGGACGATGACGCCTTGCCCAGCTTCAGCAATTCCCACTCGGGCGTGTTTTGCTCGACGTTGTGCCAGATCATTCTGCGGCCTCCTGGTCGGCAGGCGCGCACTCGTCCATCAGCCGCCGCTGGTCATCCTCGGAAATGTCCACCTTCGCCAGCACGGCCAGCAGGTTTCCGTCCCGCAGAAACGCGGCCTTGGCGTTTTCCCATGCCTGCCCATTTGCCGGGGTGATCTGGCGTCGCGACG
>JAGWUW010000091.1 GCA_028868235.1 Betaproteobacteria bacterium
TTGCCGACGGCCTTCTTCTCGGCATAGAGCTCGATCAGGTGGCCGGAGGGTATTTCGAAACGGACGCGCTCACCGGTTTCCAGCATTTCGCCGGCCGGGATACGCTCGGTTTTCAGGCCATAGGCCTGCAGGTCGGCTTCCAGTTTGTCGAGCGTCGCCTTGTCGAGTACCTTGAAGCCGAAGAAATCGATGCCGGCGCGGTCGGCCTGGCGCAGGACGACGCTGTTGTGGTCGCGTTCATCCCAGCATTTCAGATAGACGCGTCCCTGGGCATCGCGCCCGGTTTCCACCATGCCGAGGATGTCGCGGTAGTGGTGCACGGCCTCTTCGAGATCGAGCACGCGGATGGCCCCGTGTCCGGGCCGCAAAACACCTGTCATTGCCATTGTCTACACTCCTTTGGTTATTGAATGGGCCATTCGTCGATGGCTTTGGTTTGCTAAATGTTCAATACGATCCCGGTACGCCAGCCGATGCGGCCTCCGGTTTGTAACTGCGGCATAGCGCCGTGGTCGCTGCGGTGAGCAGCAGCGCATCGATGCCGACAGCGACAAAATTGGCGCCGGCACCCATGTAGCGATCATTGAGTTGCCGGTCGCTGCACAGCACGCCGCCCGCCTTGCCGGCTGCGCGTGTCCGCTGCAGGCCGTCCACGATGGCCGCGACGATTTCCGGATGCGTCGATTGGCCGAGATAGCCGTAGGAAGCGGCAAGGTCAGCAGAGCCGAAAAACACGCCATCCACCCCGTCGACCGCCAGGATGCTGTCCAACTGCTCGTAGCCAGCCCGCGTTTCGACCTGGACGAGCAGGCACATCTGGTCGTTGGCCAGTTGCGCATAGTTGTCGATGCGCCCCCATCGCGAAGCCCGTGCCAGGGCGCTGCCGACACCGCGGATGCCGGCCGGTGGGTAGCGCATGGCCTCGACCAGACCGAGCGCCTGCCCGGCCGATTCGACCATCGGGATGAGCAGGGTCTGTACCCCGGTTTCCAGCAGCTGCTTGATTAACACATGGTCACCCTGCGGCGGACGAACCACCGGTTGGGTTGGGTAGGGCGCCAGCGCCTGCAATTGCGACAGGATGCTGCGCAAGTCGTTGGGGCCGTGCTCGGCGTCGATCAACAACCAGTCGAAACCGGCACCTGCACAGATTTCTGCGCTGAAAGACTCCCCCAGCCCTAGCCACAGTCCGATCTGCTCGCGGCCGGCCTGCAATGCGCTCTTGAACTGGTTGCTGGGTATTTCCATCGCTAATCACCTGAAATTGATTGCCCCGGAATGCTTTAGGCTTGTTCTCTGGGGATGTTCGAATCAATTAAACGCGATGTGCGCAATACCGTCCAATACCGTTGGAATTGGAGGTTGATACTGAAAAGGTATGTTCAGGCGGCGCAATTGGCGGGTTGTTGTTCTGACATGGCGCTGCACAACCTTCACTTGTAACGATGACGATTACGGCCGCTGATTTGAAAAATCTTGATACAAATCGTCGCACAAAGACAACTTGAAAAATGGCGCTTTGGCGTAAAACTGAAAGTACTTCACGAGCATTAAGGAGATGATTTCCATGCAAAGCGATGAAATTCAGCAAGCCCGTGTCGTTGCAGATTTCTTGATGGCGACTCGACGCTGTTTTGGCTTGGCGTCCGCAGAGCCACGCAACTTGCGTCAGCCCATCCCATATAGCCAGCAACGGCCCAAAGCGGGTTTTTTGCTGGCGCTTGGTTGACTGAGCGCTGTGCTGGCACAACCGGTATCCGCCATGGAAAAGATATCTTCCGTAATTCAGTACAAAACCAGCGCCAGTTCGCGCAAGCGCGACATATTTGCGCTTGCACTGTCGCGCTTTGTGACGTTAACCAAAAAATTTTCCAGGGATTGATCCAATCAAAGAGGAGTACAGAACATGAAAACACTGAAAATGACAGTCGCTGCAGTAGCCGTTGCCGTCGCGATGGGCGGTGCGTATTCATTCGGTCATCTGCAAACCTTCTCCAGCGCACATGCCGCGCCAACGGCAGCCGTGCTCACCCAAAGTGCGCCGCCTGCCGCAGTTGCTCAGGCTGCCTTGCCCGACATGCGCGGCATTGTTGCCGCCAATGCCGCTGCCGTCGTCAATGTCAGCGTTAGTGGTATGCGCAAGACATCGGTTGGGATTCCGCAACTTGACCCCGACGATCCCTTCTACGAGTTTTTCCGCCATTTTGGCGGGCAGATGCCTCAGGGTAAAACGCCAGTCCGGGGCCTGGGTTCGGGGTTCATCGTCAGTGCCGATGGTACGGTTTTGACCAACGCGCATGTCGTCGAGGATGCGGACGAGGTGACCGTCAAGCTGAGCGACAAACGCGAGTTCAAGGCCAAGGTGCTGGGGGCGGACAAAGCGAGCGACGTGGCCGTGCTGAAGATCGACGCGAAGGGACTGCCCGTCGTACATATCGGTACGTCGGGGCAGACACAGGTTGGTGAATGGGTGCTGGCAATCGGCTCGCCGTTCGGTTTCGAGAGTAGTGCCAGCGCCGGCATCGTGTCGGCAAAATCTCGTTCTTTGCCGGATGGGAGCTATGTCCCCTTCATCCAGACTGACGTGGCGGTTAATCCCGGCAACTCAGGCGGCCCGCTGTTTAACATGAATGGCGAGGTGATCGGAATCAACTCGCAGATTTATTCCCGCAGCGGTGGCTATCAGGGGTTGTCTTTTGCCATACCGATCGAGGTGGCGATGAACGTTGAACAACAGATCGTGGCTACCGGAAAGGTGCAGCGAGGCAAGCTCGGCGTCAGCATCCAAGACGTAAACCAGGCGCTGGCCGATAGCTTCGGTCTGGGCAAGCCCGCGGGCGGCTTGGTATCTTCCGTAGAGAAGGGAAGCCCGGCGGCCAAGGCCGGAATAGAGCCTGGTGACGTTATTCTCGGTATCGATGGCAAACCGGTAAATTCCGCTGGCGATCTTCCCGCGGCGGTAGCCCTGAAGAAACCAGGCGAATCGACCCACCTGCAGATCTGGCGCAAGGGTAAATCTCGCGAGATCGAGGTCAAGGTCGGCAGTTTTGGCGAGGAGAAGGTGGCCGCGGCCAAGACGCCAGATGCCGAGCATGGACGGCTGGGGGTCGCAGTGAGGCCATTGACCCCGGAAGAAAAACGCCAGGCTGAGGTTACGTCCGGTCTGCTCGTCGAACAATCCAGTGGCTCAGCGGAACGCGCGGGTATTCAGCCGGGAGACATCATCCTTTCGGTTAACGGTCAGCCTGTTGGTAGTGTCGATCAACTACGCAGTGCGATTGTCAGCGCGGGCAAGAAGGCGGCCATCCTGGTCGAACGCGGCGACTCACGCATTTTTGTACCAGTCGATCTCGGCTGATGATGGGGTGGGAGGTGATGGTAATTTTGCTCAGTGTCGGCCTTCGTTCTTCAGCCTGAACTCCCTGATTGTGTGCAGGAATGCCAGCAGGATCGGTGACGTTTCGTCGGTACGGTAGATGCAGCTCAGGTCGACGACGGCATCCGGGGCGTTGGCCAGGCGACGGTAAACAACGCCGGGAACGCTGAGGCTGGTAGCGGCTTCGGGTACTAGGCTGAGCCCAAAGCCGGCGGCGACTAGGGCGACGCTGGTTGGCGCATCGCCAACTTCCTGAGCTACATTGGGTTCGAAGCCTTCGTCGGCACAAAGGGACCATACCTTGTCGATGAAGCTGGGGCGGGCGCCGCTGGGGAAAAGAATCAGCGGCTGGCCGGCCAACTCCTTGAGCAGAATGGCTGCCTTGGCTGCCAGGGGGTGCTTTTCGTTGACCGCGACCATGATGCTCTCGAGCATGACCGGTTCCGACGAAATATCGGGCAAGGGGGCGAGCATGCGGTTGAAGCCGGCCATGATGCGGTGCTGGCGCAGCGCTTCAATTTGTTCCTTCTTGCTCATTTGGTGCAGGGCGATCTGGACGTCCGGGTGGCTGGCGCGGAAGGTGTGCAGCACCTTGGGAATGACGTCGAGGATGCCCGAACCGAAGATGCCGATATCCATCTTGCCGCGTTTTCCCTGACCGGCCTCGCGCACGCGTTCGACGGCCTGTTCCATCAGGTCGCGGATATTGCGCGCATCGTGCAGCAGCATTTCTCCAGCTTGGGTCAATTCGACGCCGCGCGCCGTGCGCAGGAAAAGCTGGGCTCCGAACTCTTCTTCAAGTTGCTGGATTTGTCGGGTGAGGGGTGGCTGCGAAATGTGCAAACGGGTCGCGGCGCGGCCGATGTTCAGTTCCTCTGCGACTGCGATGAAGTATTTGAGTTGCCTGAATTCCATGCTTGTCACTCCGTCAGTTGCCATCCTTCTTCTTCAGGCGGTATTGCAGCTGAGGGCGGGTAATGCCTAGGGTGCGGGCAGCGCCGGCCAAGTTGCCGTCGGCGCGTTTGACGGCTTCTTCGATCAGCCGGTTGCCGAGTTCCTCGAAACCGATGCCACTGCTGAAAATGGCGTCAATCAGGCTGTCCGAGGCACAGGGTTCCTGCTTTCGTTCCAAACTGCCGGCTTGCGAAATCTGTGCTTCGCTATAGTCGCTTTCAACAACGTTGGCGAACAGGTGTTCCTGCTCGATCCAGCCACCGTTGGGGGCGAGGATGATGCCGCGTTCGATCATGTTTTCCAGTTCGCGCACGTTGCCGGGCCATTGGTAATGCTTGATCGCCTGCATGGCCTTATCGCTGACGCCGAGCAGCTTCTTTTCGTAGAGCGTGCAGAAGCGGGCGAGCATGGCCTCTATTAGCAGCGGGATGTCGGCGATGCGCTCGCGTAGCGGCGGAATCTGGATTGGATAGACACTGAGCCGGTAATAGAGATCGGAGCGGAAACGTCCGGCTTTCACCGCGGCTTGCAGATCGACGTTGGTGGCAGCGACGAGACGGATGTTCAGCTTGCGGACGCGGTCGTCACCGAGGCGCTCGATCTCGCCTTCCTGTAGCACACGCAGCAGCTTGGCCTGTGCAGCAAGCGGCAGTTCGCCGATCTCGTCGAGAAACAGGGTGCCGCCGTCGGCGCGCTCGAACTTGCCCATGCGGGATGTATGGGCCCCGGTGAAGGCGCCTTTCTCAACACCGAACAGTTCCGATTCGATCAGATCGTTGGGCATTGCTGCGCAATTGACCGCTACGAAAGGCCCCTGCTTGCGGTTACTCATTTGGTGAAGTGTGCGGGCGAAACGCTCCTTGCCGACGCCGGTTTCACCCAGCAGCAGCACCGTGACCTGGGTACCTGAGGCACGGGTGACCAGGTCGTAGGCGTGTTTGAACCCCTTGGAGTTGCCCACCAGTTGGGGTGTCTGGGTCTGCTGCGAAATAGTGCTGCGCAGGTAGTCGACTTGATGACGGAGCTCCAGCAGGTGGTTGAGCATCGAATCGGACTCGAAATAGCTGGCGTGCTGCTCAGCGTCCTCCCATTCTTCCAGGGGCTTGCCAACGATGCGGCAGTTGTTGTGGCCGCAGGCGACGCATTCGACTTCCTTGAACAGGATGAAGCGCCCCATGAAGGCCGACGTGTAGCCGGAGGCATAGCCGATTTGCGACCAGCAGACCGGTTCGTCGGACTGCCCGAGTTCACGCAGGTGGATGTCCTGCTCCCAGGAGTTTTCCCACAGGAATTCGCCAGAGAAATAGCTGTTCTCGAAATCGAGTTTCATCTGGACCGGTGTGACGCGCACGATACCTTCGAGCATGTGCAACTGTGGGCCGGTGAAGAAGGCATCCTGCAGCGATTGATGTCCGCGGATGCGTTTGGCCAACTCGGCATCGCAGACGCCAGCGGCGTAGCCCATGCGGGTGAGCAGCCGGCGTGCGTGTTCCTTGCCGACCGAGCCAACCAGTTCGCGGCGCAGGGCACCGAGGGCTGAAGTGTGCATCAGCACCATGCGGTTCTCGGCTAGCCAGATCGTCCCGTCCTTTTCGCAAAATTTGACCAGATTGCGCAGGTCGTTCGATTCGGGGTACTGAATGATGGTCATCTTGTCTCTCGGTGGCTGATCGTTTCCGTAGCCGGAAATCGTCAGCTTTTATGGTGTGGTTGTCGGCTGCATAGGGACAGGATTTGTCTCCGATAGCCAATGATTTTCTCGAGATTATTTCACGTTTTGTTTTCGGTGGGGTATCGCTCACGCACAAAACGCTGGCGCCAAGGTATCGAGTTGATCATTTGATTAACCAGCAATAAACCAATTCATCAGATCGTAATCTTGTTTGGCTGCTTTGCGTTGGGACTTTTTGGTTAATTCCAATAAAAACATAGACTTGAAGTCCTGGCATGCTCCTTGATAAAGACAGGGGGCGGCAGCGGTATGCGCTGCTCGGTTTTCAGGAGAAAGGCAATGGGGCAACACGAAAAGCAGGTAGGTACGTTCGACGCTGCGCGTCGCTACGTTCGCGTCTGCAGTCGTCGTCCGGACGGCTTTATCGAATTCGAGTTTTCGATTGGCGATCCGGAACTGGCGGTTGAGCTGATGTTGCCGGAAACGGCCTTCCACGAGTTTTGCCTGGCCAACGAGGTCATCGTACTCGATCCGTCGGTTTCGGATCAGGGCGACTGGGTTTCCCGGTTGAACGATGCCTCGCGTCAGGGATTTGAAGACGCAGTTTGAACATCCCGCCCGCGGGAATAACGATAGGAGACAAACATGCAGATTGATCTGCGTACCGTGGCCATCAAGCCATTGCGCCACACCTTCGACCACTTGGTCGAGCGCTTCGGCGACAAGCCGGCCAGCCGCTATCAAGAGGGCAGCTACAACATCCAGCAGGAAAGCATTTTCCACTACCGGCCGACCTGGGACGCTGAGCGCGTTCTGTTCGATAAGAAGCGCACCAAAATCCAGATGAAGGACTGGTATGCCCTGAAGGACCCGCGCCAGTACTACTACGGCTCCTACACCATTGCCCGCGCCCGCCAGCAGGAGGCTGCCGAGTCGAGCTTCGAGATGATTGAGGATCGCGGTCTGGCCGAACTGATTCCGGCTGAGCTGAAGCAGATCGCCCTTGATGTCTTGGTGCCGATGCGCCATGTCGAGTGGGGCGGCAACATGGGCAACTCCTATATCACTGCCTACGGTTACGGCACGGTAATTACCCAGCCCTGTCTGTATCACGCCATGGACCACCTTGGTGTGGCGCAGTACCTGACCCGCATCGGCCTGGTGCTCGATGGCCCGGACGCGCTCGATGCTGCCAAGGAGGCCTGGATGTCCAGCGCGGCCTGGCAGCCGATGCGTCGCCATGTCGAAAACCTGCTCGTACTGCAGGACTGGTTCGAGATTTTTGTTGCCCAGAACCTGGTCCTCGAAGGTCTGCTCAACCCAATGCTGTACGACTACCTGGATGCCCAATTCTCGGCCAAGGGGGGGACGGCCATCTCGATGATGACCCGCTTCATGGCCGAATGGTCGTCCGAAACCGCCAAGTGGGTCGATGCCCAGATCAAGACGGCGGCGGCCGAGTCGCCGGAGAACAAGGACCAACTCAGCGCCTGGATCAAGCACTACCGCTCGGCTACCCGCGAAGCGCTCGCCCCGATAGCCCAGCGTGCTTTCGGTGACAAGGCCGACGAGGTGCTGACCGATCTTATTTCTGAATTCAATGCCCGCTGCGCCAAGCTCGGCTTGGCTGTCTAGGAGTATCCATGTCTACCGTATTCATCGCTTTTCAAACTAACGAAGACACCCGTCCCATCGTCGAGTCCATCCTCGCCGACAACCCGCATGCCGTGCTCGATGAGCAACCGGCCATGGTCAAGATCAATGCCGAGGGCAAGCTGGTCATCAAGCGCGAGTCCATCGAGGAACGCATCGGCCGCGACTTCGACTTGCAGGAGCTGCAGATCAACCTGATCACCCTGTCCGGGAATATCGACGAAGACGATGACCAGTTCACGCTGGCCTGGAAAAACTGAGCAAGGAGACTCTCATGGATATGAAAGCCAACAAGAAGAAGCTGGGCCTCAAGGAAAAATACGCCCACATGACGCGCGGCTTGGGGTGGGACACCACCTACCAGCCGATGGACAAGGTGTTCCCCCAGGCCACCTTCGAAGGCATCAAGATTCACGACTGGGAGAAGTGGGAAGATCCCTTCCGCCTGACCATGGATGCCTACTGGAAGTACCAGGCCGAGAAGGAGCGCAAGCTGTACGCCGTGCTCGACGCCTTCGCCCAGAACAACGGCCACCTCGGCATCACCGACGCGCGTTACCTGAATGCCGTCAAGCTGTTCCTGACCGGCATCTCTCCGCTCGAATATGTCGCCCACCGCGGTTTTGCCGCGGCCGGCCGTAACTTCCCGGGCGTCGGCCCGCGCGTTGCCTGCCTGATGCAGTCGATCGACGAAATCCGTCACGCCCAGACCCAGATCCACGCCCTGTCGAACTACAACAAGTTCTATGAAGGCTTCCACGCCGGTGCGGCCCACCAGATCGAACGCATCTGGTACCTGTCGGTGCCCAAGTCCTT
>JAGWUW010000611.1 GCA_028868235.1 Betaproteobacteria bacterium
CCGCTTCAAGATTACGCTGGTTTGTCCCCTCTGCATGGAGCTTAAGAATCATATTGGAATCAGCGATGCAAGCGCTTTTTCTGAGAAAAATTCCAATGCCCGCGCCGGGCCGCATTTGAGAAAGGGTAATTCGTCCACCGCGAAAGAAAAAATGGTGTAATTACAACGATATGGTGGTTCAGCCTGCAAGGACGGGGAGGCTGGCCTCAGTTTCCGCCCATCGAATAACCGGCCGCCCGAACGGTGCGTACAAGGCTTTCCTGACCGTCAACATCGATGGCCTTGCGCAAACGGCGCACGTGGACATCGACCGTGCGCTCGTCGATCTCGCTATCGAGTCCCCACACTGCGTCGATCAATTGCTGGCGCGAATGAACACGGCCCGGGCGTTCCATGAGGTGCCGCAGCAGGCGGAATTCAGTCGGGCCAAGGTGCAGCGCTTCGCCGCCACGGCGGACCCGGTGCGCGGCGGTATCAAGCTCCAGATCGCCCACGTGCAGCAGATCACCCGCCAGTGAGGGGCGACTGCGGCGCAGCAAGGCTTCGATCCGGGCCAGCAGTTCCTTTGGGGAAAATGGTTTGGTTACATAGTCATCTGCGCCAGTCTTGAGGCCGCGGATGCGATCTTCTTCTTCGCCGCGTGCGGTCAACATGATGATCGGAACCTTGGCGGTTTCCTTTTCGCGGCGTAGCTGGCGGCAGACTTCGATGCCGGGGATGTTCTCGATCATCCAGTCGAGGATGATGGCGTCGGGCATCTGCTCGCGCACCATGATCAGCGCCTCCTCCCCGTCCGGCGTCTTGCGGACGGAATAGCCTTCTGACTGCAGATTCCACTCGATCAGTTCAGAAAGCGCCACATCGTCTTCGACAATGAGAATCGAGGCAGCCATCAGATCACTTTCTCGTCACCGCCCGGAAGATCACGGTCGGAATAATAGAGGCCGGTCGCGGCGAAATAGACCATCTCGGCGACATTGGTGGCGTGGTCGCCGATGCGTTCAATGCTCCGGGTGACGAACAGCAGCTCCGCAGCCGAGCTGATCGTCGCCGGGTTTTCCATCATGTGGCTGACGAGATTGCGGAAAATCGATTCGTAGAAGTTGTCGAGCTTCTCGTCGCGGTTAACGACTTCGATGGCAAGGTCGGCATCGCGCGCGGCATAGGCGTTGAGCACATCGTGCACCATGCCCTGGGCAATCCCCGCCATGGCCGGGATCAGCGTCAGCGGCTGGAACTTGTTGATCGTCTCGATCTTGCCGACACGCTTGGCGATGTTCTTGGCATAGTCGCCAATGCGTTCGACTACGCCGGAAATCTTGAGCGCGGCGATCACATCGCGCAGATCGTCGGCCATCGGAGCGCGCAAGGCGATCACCCGCACGGCAAGCCGGTCAACCTCGGCCTCCAGCGCGTCGATTCGTGCATCGCCACTGACGACAGACTGCGCCAGCACCAGATCGTGCTGGACAAGCGCGTCTATGGCGTCACGGATAGCCACTTCGGCAAGCCCGCCCATTTCAGCGATCAGCCCGCGTAACTGTCCGATTTCCGGAGAAAATCCGCTGCTGCTTGCCATATGGCCTGTGATCCCCCTGATCCGCGAAGTGTCTTATTAC
>JAGWUW010000092.1 GCA_028868235.1 Betaproteobacteria bacterium
AACGACTTCTTGGTGCTCTATGCGGACACGCTGTTCAATGCTAGGGGGATACGCATTGAAACAGCGCTCCCCCAGGCCGAGCTACCCGTCCGGATCAACCGCGACAACCTGAAGCAGATCGTTCTGAACCTGTGGAAGAATGCATCAGAAGCCCTTGTGCCGGGGAAATTCGTCAAAATTTCCGTCAGCGACAATATCATCCATGACGGTGCCAGCTACGTACAGTTGCGGGTCGACGACAATGGGCCGGGAATGCCCGAAGAAACCATCCAGTCGATCTACCGCCCGAAACCGATAAGCGACACGGCACAAAGAGGACTCGGTCTTTCCGTTGTGGGGAGCCTTGCCAAGAAGGAAGGGGTGCTGATTACCTGCCGCAGCCAGATCGGCGCCGGCACCAGCATCGCTTTGTTGATTCCCAAGGGCGGCGCTCCCTCGTCAGGACAGTAGCGCATGAACGCCATCACCGCTCTGTACGAACTGGCCCGCATTCCTAGCGCGCCAACGCATCAGAACATCCTGATCGTCGATGATGAATCGCGCTTCCGCCATGCTTACAGGGAATTACTGGCCAGCGACGAGCGATCGATAAGCGAAGCTTGCTCAGGACAGGAAGCCATCGCTGCACTCAAGGAAGGCCAGATCGACCTCGTCATCCTCGATCTGAAACTTCCGGACATCTCTGGCCTGGAGATCATGGAGTGGATGACGACACGGGATATCGACACGTCGGTCATCGTTTTCAGCGCCGACAAATCGATCAACTCAGCGATCCATGCACTGCGCCATCGTGCCTTCGAATTCCTGCGCAAGGACTGTGACCCGAACGATATGATCCTCGCAGTAGACCGCGCCCTAGGCAACCGACAACGCGACCGGGAACTTGCTCTCGTCTCGGCACAGCTGCAGCACTCCGAACGCCTGCACCGCTTCCTGGTTGAACAATCGCCCGACATGATCTTTACCTTGGATCGTCAAGGCAGATTTACCTTCATCAACGGCCGAGTCAGCACCTTGTTAGGCTACGACCCCAAGGAGCTGCTCGGACAGCACTACACTAAGGTTGTCGATACACGCGACTTCGAGCACGTGCAGTATGCCTTCAACGAAAGACGGGTCGGTGAACGCGCCACCAGTAACCTTGAAGTACGCTTCAAACGCAAGCCTTCAACTCCGCGCGCCCGGAACGGTGCGGTTGTCACGACCATTTTGAGTTCGCAGGGCGTTTATGAAACGACCCCGATCGGCCAGCCCGGTGCCTTCCTCGGCACCTCGGGCGTGGCACGCGATATTTCGGAACGCAAGAAAGCCGAGCAGACGATTACCTTCCAGGCTTTTCACGATCTCCTGACCAAACTGCCCAATCGTACGCTGTTCGTCGACCGCCTCGAAATGGCGATCGTGCAAGCGTCACGCCGCAAGGAAAAGCTTGCCGTGATGTTCCTGGACCTCGATCGCTTCAAGCTGGTCAACGACACTTACGGTCATCAGGTCGGCGACCAACTCCTCCGGGAGTTTGCGGCGCGTGTCCGCAGTTGCCTGCGCACCGGCGACACTCTGGCGCGGCAGGGTGGCGACGAATTTACGGCGTTGTTACCGTCGATCGGCAACAAGGAAGACGTCAATATCGTGGCCGAGAAAATCCTCGCCGAACTGCGTAAACCCTTCATGTTGGTCGAAACCCAGTTTCTGGCGACGACCAGCATGGGTATCGCCGTCTATCCCGACGACAGCACAAATGCCGAGGATTTGATTCGCTGTGCTGATATGGCGATGTATCAGGTCAAGGCGCAGGGGAAAAATGGCTATACCGCCTTCCAGCCGCACATGCACGCGGCGCACCTTGACCGCCTGTCGATAGAAAACGACTTGCGCAAGGCGGTGAAGGAAGGCAACCAGTTCGAATTGCATTTCCAGCCGCAAATTGATGCGGACATTGGCAGGGTGGTCGGACTCGAGGCCCTGATTCGCTGGCACCACCCCCGTGCCGGCTTGATCAGCCCGGACATTTTCATCCCCATTGCCGAGGAGACGGGGCTGATCATCGCTATCAGCGACTGGGTACTGCGCGAAGCTTGCGCGCAATTGGCCTATCTTAAACAACAGGGTTTCGGGGAACTCCGCCTGGGCGTCAACCTGTCGCCGCGCGAGTTTGACCGCGTCGACCTGCTGGAACGGATACGCATCCCCCTTGATGAATTCCGGATTGCGCCGGAGTCACTGGAGATCGAAATCACCGAAAGCCTCCTGATGAAGGACGTCGAGAATATCGTGGCCCGGGTCAAGCGTCTGCGCAGCACCGGGGTCCACATTTCGATCGACGATTTCGGCACCCGCTATTCGTCGTTGAATTACCTCCGCCGTTTTTCGGTTAGCCGGATCAAAATCGATCAATCCTTTGTTCGCGACCTGAAAACCCCGCACGATTCATTCGCCATCATCCAGGCCATTGTCGGCATCGCCAGGAATTTCAATCTTCATGTCATTGTCGAAGGTGTAGAAACCGAACAGCAGGTTGCCATCCTCAAACAATTAGGCTGCAATGAAATGCAGGGGTATTTCTTTAGCCGACCGTTACCTTCCAGGCAATTGATCGAGTTTTTGAAGGTTGCCAACCTGTAGTGAGGACATCGTGCTGCACGCAGGTCGCTTCGATCCTGCCCAAGACGATCTAGGGCAGCCGACGTTGGAAAGTGACCTTTTTTGCCTGATCGGTATTTAGCGCAATTCCCAATAACTTTGCCGACTGTAGTTCTCTTTGAGCAGGTCGATGAATAACCGGACCCGCAACGGCAAGTGACGGCGCTGCGGAAATACTGCATAGATCCCCATGGGGGGGGCCTGCCATGCGTCGAGGACCGAGGTCAGCCTGCCCTCCTTGAGATCCCGTCCGACCTCCCACAGCGAACGCCAAGCCAGACCGCGCCCTGCGAGTGCCCATTCATGTAGCACGGCACCATCGTTGCACTCGAACGTGCCGCTTACCTTGATCGTATCGGCCTCACCGGTTTCCGGATGACGGAATATCCAGCCACGTTGTTGGCCCAAGGATAAGCAATTATGCTTATCCAAGTCCTCCGGCACCCGCGGCACGCCATGCTCAACCAGATAAGCCGGGCTAGCAACGACCATACGCCGCATTTCACCGAGGCGAACGCTGATCAGGCTGGAATCGGTCAATTCCCCGATGCGGATGGCGCAATCGATGTTTTCGTTGATCAGATCGACCAAACGATCAGAAAGATTGAGATTGACCCGGACTTCCGGATTGGCCAGCATGAAGTCGCCGACCAGCGGCGCCACGTGCTGCCGCCCAAAGCCGGCTGGCGCCGATACTTTGAGATAGCCGCTGGCTTGCACGCCGCCGAGCGATACCGCCGCTTCGGCATTCGCCAGATCGTTGAGCAGTTTCTGGCAATCTTCCAAAAATGCCTGCCCCTCGAAGGTCAGCGTCAGCTTGCGCGTCGTACGCAGTAGCAGACGCACGCCAAGTCGGCTCTCCAGCGCATCGATACGCCGCCCAATGATGGCTGGCGTAACGCCCTCGACTCGAGCCGCGGCCGACAAACTTCCCCGAGTTGCGACGCTGGCAAAGGCTTCGATCTGTTTAAGACGGTCCATTTAATACTCAAAGTAAAAGATGAATTGATTCTATTCCCCTTTCAAGTCCTATAGAAGACTTCTAGAATTCATTCATCGCAGTATCCCATTTACCTTTTTATCAGGAGTTCAGCCATGGCCATCAATCTGCCCACCGGCGTGCAAATCACCGCCCCAATCAAGCCCGAATGGGAATCCATCCTCACCACTGAGGCACTGGAATTCGTTGCCAAGCTGCACCGTGCTTTCGAAGGCCGCCGCCAGGAACTGCTGAAGGCCCGCGTTGCCCGTCAGGCCCGTATCGATGCCGGCGAAATGCCGGACTTCCTGCCGGAAACCAAGTCCATCCGCGAAGGCGACTGGAAGGTTGCACCGGTGCCTGCCGCCCTGCAATGCCGTCGCGTTGAAATCACCGGCCCGGTCGAAGCCAAGATGATCATCAACGCCTTCAACTCCGGCGCTGACTCCTACATGACTGACTTCGAGGATTCCAACTCGCCGAACTGGGAAAACCAGATTCAGGGTCAGGTCAATCTGTACAAGGCCATCCGCCGCGAACTGTCGTTCAAGAACGAAGCCGGTAAGGAATACAAGCTGAACGACAAGATCGCCACCCTGCAGATCCGTCCGCGCGGCTGGCACCTCGACGAAAAGCACGTGCTGGTTGACGGCCAACGCGTCGGCGGTGGCATCTTCGACTTCGCGCTAGTCTTCTTCCACAACGCCAAGGAGCAGATCGCCCGCGGCGCCGGCCCGTTCTACTACCTGCCGAAGATGGAATCCCACCTCGAGGCTCGCCTGTGGAACGACATCTTCGTCATGGCCCAGGACCACGTTGGCCTGCCGCAAGGCACCATCAAGGCCACCGTGCTGGTCGAAACCATCCTCGCCACCTTCGAGATGGAAGAAATCCTGTACGAGCTGCGTAACCACTCCGCTGGCCTCAACGCCGGTCGCTGGGACTATATCTTCTCCTGCATCAAGAAGTTCAAGAAGAACAAGGACTTCTGCCTCGCCCAGCGCGGCGCCATCACCATGGAAGTGCCGTTCATGCGCGGCTATTCCCTGGCCCTCGTCCAGGCCTGCCACAAGCGCGGTGCCCCGGCCATGGGCGGCATGTCGGCTCTGATCCCGATCAAGAATGATCCGGTCGCCAACGAAAAGGCGCTGGCCGGCATCCGCCACGACAAGACCCGCGACGCCAACGACGGCTTCGACGGCGGCTGGGTGGCCCACCCGGGCCTGGTGCCCATCGCCATGGAAGAGTTCGTCAAGGTGCTAGGCGACAAGCCGAACCAGTTCGAAAAGCAGGTTGAAGGCAAGTTCGGCCCCGAGCAGTGGCTGGACTTCCGCCCGACCACCCCGATCACCGAGGCCGGCCTGCGCAACAACATCAACGTCGGTATCCACTACCTCGGCTCCTGGCTGGCCGGCAACGGCTGCGTGCCCATCCACAACCTGATGGAAGACGCCGCCACCGCCGAAATCTCCCGCTCGCAAGTGTGGCAGTGGGTGGTATCGCCGAAGGGCATCCTCGACGACGGCCGCAAGGTCACCGTCGAAATGGTCCGCCCGATGATCGCCGAGGAACTGGCCAAGGTGAAGGCCACCGTCACCGCTCAGGGCGAGGACACTACTTCCTACGATCAGGCTGCAGTCATCTTCGACAAGATGTCGCTGACTCCGGAATATCCGGAATTCCTGACCCTGCCGTTGTACGAAGCGATGGCCTAAGCGACTTTTTCATTAGAAAAGACTGAAAAACGGCGCCTTCGGGCGCCGTTTTTCATTGCAAGTGAGCATTTTTACCGCAATCGTCTCCACCGAGCAGACGGACTCGGACATAATTGCCCCTTTCAGCAACATTGTTTCTCGGATATCACCGTGAATCTCAACGCCAAGGTCACCCTGTTCTTCATTGGCATCGCTGCCGGCCTGCTTGCCGTCTTGGTCGCCATTAGCCTGTATGCCTTCCGCAGTTTCTCGATCGCCTCGGCAACCGAGCATATCCGGACGGCCGGCGAGATTGTCCGCGTACACCTGACGGAATCGATGATCAATGGCGTGATCGACAAACGCGAGCGATTTCTGCAGCGACTGGTCGAAGTTCAGGGGCTGACCTCGGCCCGGGTCATCCGCTCCCCCGAAGTTCAGAAACAATTTGGCCGTGGCCTGAGCGTCGAGCTGGTAGCCGACGAAAGCGAACGACAGGTTCTCAAGGAAGGCAAGCCGCGTTTCGAACTGATTACGGTGGGCGATCGAACCCTTTTCCGCGGCACCATTCCCTACATCGCGACCTCAACCGGCAACCCGAATTGCCTGCAGTGCCACGCAGTACAGGAAGGAGCCGTTCTCGGCGCGGTCAGCATGAGCATGTCGATCGACGCATTGCGCTCCAAAGCTTTATATACTGTGGGAGGCATCGTCGGTGCCGTGACGCTCTTCGCACTCCTGCTGATCCTGTTACTTCGGCGCCTACTACTACCCATCTCCGAGACAGCGCGCGCCGTCGAAGCTGCGGTACAACGAGCCCTGCACGGAGACTTCAAGGCGCATGTCGAGCGGCGAACCAACGACGAAATTGGTCAGATCGCCAACGACATGAATCGCTTGCTAACCTTTCTAGACGACGGTCTGAATCGCATCGGCGACAACGTCGCCCGCCTCACCGAACGCACCCCGGCACCGGGCGAAAACCTCCTGACGGCCACCATCGACATGGTAGAAGGGCTGACCCGCGCCGCCCATTTCAAACAGGCCATTGAGGAAGACGAGGTCAAGAGCGAGATTTACCAGCGCCTTTCCGATACGCTGAAAAACGAGTTCGCACTGCGGGAATTCTCGCTGTACGAAATGAGCAGCAACAAGAAGCAGATGCATAGCGTGATTGTGGATGGCGAACTGGCCGATGCCTGCCGCTGGTGCGATCCGCAGATCCTGGTACGCCCGGAAGCCTGCCGGGCACGACGCACGGGGCATCTGGTCGATGGCATCGATAATCCACAGATCTGCACCTCTTTCCGGCCGCCGGAAGAAGTTGGGGCGCGCCGCTACGTCTGCTTCCCGGTCATCCAGTCCGGCACAGTAGGCAGTGTGTTGCAACTGCTCAGTTCGCCGGAAGATCAGGCTGCCCTGCAGGCTAAGGTCCCACTGGTCAGTGTTTATCTACGGGAAACCGCACCGGTGCTCGAAACCAAGCGTCTAATGGAAAGCCTGCGCGACTCAACTCTGCGCGACCCGATGACTGGTCTAAATAACCGCCGCTTCCTCGAGGAATACGTCGAAACCTTGATCGCGGGGGTGCAGCGCAAGCGCTCGACGGTATCGATCCTGATGCTCGACCTCGACTACTTCAAGATGGTCAATGACACCTACGGGCACGATGCGGGCGACGCAGTGCTCAAGAGCCTGTCTAACGTGCTCAAGCAGTCGGTGCGCGCTTCGGACCTGGTTATCCGCTATGGTGGCGAGGAATTCCTGATCATTCTGCTCGATACGGCCGGCTCGGCTGCGGAACGAGTGGCAGAAAACATTCGCTCTGCCGTCGAGAACCTGAAGGTTCAGATTGCCGGCGTCGTACTGCAGAAAACGATTTCCATCGGCATCGCCGACTTCCCGACGGATAGTGATACCTTCTGGCAAGCTGTGAAGTTTGCTGACGTGGCGCTCTATCAGGCTAAAGAACGCGGTCGCAACCGGGTCATCCGTTTTGACCCATCGATGTGGAACGATACCAAGGACTATTGATCCCCGAGTGCGCCAAGCGGGAAAAACAGCCTCCAACCCGATCCTCCCCCATGTAGGGATGAGAGAAAATTCTGTGCCTGCTTAGGGAAGTCCATGATTGCCTTCAGGTAAGGAACGACGGCACTCTACAACCTAATCGATCGGAACGATCCGCCTCTTGCCGGTTCGCCGGTCGATCCACCTAGCGAAACCATCGTGGATATCCTGATCGACATCATCCTCAAGGCCGGCCGTTCGGCTATCGAACTCTCCCTGTTCGTCCTGCTACCGGTCATGGTCGTCATGCTGTCGCTGATGCGCCTGCTCGAGGCTCGTGGCGCACTGGACTGGCTGGTCTCCCGCCTGGGGCCTCTGTTAAAGCCTTTCGGCCTGACCGGACTGGGAATCTTCGCAGCCTTGCAGATCAATTTTGTCAGCTTCGCTGCCCCGATGGCTACGTTAACCATGATGGAACAGCGGGGCACTTCCGACCGCCACCTAGCCGCCACCCTCGCCATGGTACTCGCCATGGCCCAAGCTAATGCCGCCTTCCCGATGCTGACCATGGGTCTGAAATTCGGGCCTTTGCTCGCCTTCTCGCTGCTCGGGGGTCTGGGTGCTGCCGCAGCCACCTATTATGTGTTTGGACGCCACCTGTCGGCCGACGAAGCGAGCATCGACGAAACCCTGCATCATCCGGTTGCCGAAAACGCCAAGGGACTACTCGATGTTATCAACCGCGCCGGTGCGGAAGCCTTCAAAATCGCTGTTGGTGCCATTCCGATGCTGGTCCTGTCGCTCGTCGCCGTCACGGCTTTGAAGAAATTTGGTGCCATCGATGCGCTAACCGCTGTCATCGCCCCTATCCTGCAACTGGCCGGCATCGACCCGATCCTGATCCTGCCAGCGCTGACCAAATACCTGGCCGGTGGTACGGCAATGATGGGGGTCATCGACGACATGCGGCGGGCTGGGCAGGTCAGCGTCGCCCTGCTCAATGCCAGTGCCGGCTTCCTGATTTCCCCCTTCGACCTGCCGGGTGTCGCGGTCCTCATCTCGGCCGGCCGACGTGTTGCTACGGTTTGGAAACCGGCGGCAGCCGGGGCCTGTATCGGTGTCGCCAT
>JAGWUW010000612.1 GCA_028868235.1 Betaproteobacteria bacterium
GGGTTCCGGCCGCGCGAAGTCCTCGAAGCCTGGTTGCGCGGAGGTCGGTGATGCGGCGCGCGAACATAGCCATTTGCGGGTTTCTTGCGTTCGAGGCGGTTTGTCTGGCCGGGCTGTTCTTCGTGGCAGCGTCTGGTGTGGATGAGTTTCGCAGCGTTGATCCTGCCGGTTGGTGGCCTTTGTTCGTGGGTCTGAAATCCTTGTCCGCGTGTGCGTTCCTGACCGGCGGGTCTCTTGCCGCCGGTTGGGGGCTCGCGCGGCTGTTGAATTGGATCGCTGCGCGGCGTGTTGCGGCGGTCTTCGATGTTGCCTGACGGGAGTATGAGAATGCGAAAGCTGAAAAACCGATTCAACTCGTTGGGTGTGTCGTCGCGCCGTGCCGGTCAGGTCGCAATCGGGCTCGGTGTGTTGGCGTCGATCGCTGGGTGTGCGTCGTTTGGCGGGAACGTCAAAGGCAATTTCGTGTGCGAAGCACCTGGCGGGATCTGTGCACCTACGTCCAAGATCGATGATCAGGCACTGGCAACGATGGGCGCGGGGGAAACGACGGGCGTGATGCCTGGCGCTTCGCCGATATCAGGCGCTGTTAGTGGCGCAGCTCCTGCGGTTCATTCGGCCCGGGCCTTGCGGGTGGTGTTGCCGGCGCGTCAGGATCGGTTCGGGCGGTGGCGTGAGCCGCAGGTGGTTTATATCGAACCAGATACCAGCGTTGCCTTGGCATCGGTTAGTTATCCTGCTGGCGGCGGGGAGCGGTTGAGCCTGTCCGATCTTGCTGCCGGGGCGCCCGATTTGGGGGCCTTTGAAGGGGCGCGTGGGACGGTATCGACCAGCGGTGTACGGGCCAAGGTTGAAGCTGTTCTGGCTGCAGCTGGTGGAAGTCCGGGGGGCACGCCCAGCGCGCCCGTTGTGAGCGCCCCTTCGAGCGATGGTGTTAGCACTGCTGTCGTTCAGGATGCGCCGGTGAAGGCACCGCAGTTTCCGGCATCTGACGTCAAGGGAGGCCTTTGATGGGCTTTCTTGACAAGATTATCGCTGGGATTTTAGGCGGACCAAAGCAGGTTGAAGCTCCTCGGCCGGATGCGTCGATTCCGATGCTCGCCGCCTGGCTGCCGTATCGCAGCTATGACCCCAAGTCGAAGATCTACTACAATTCAGGGTCGCGTGGGTTCATCGTTGAAATGGCACCCCTGGTTGGCGCTGATGAGCGGACCAGTGACATCCTGTCGCAGTTTTTGTCGGAGGGTATTCCTGACCGTAGCTGCATCCAGATTGTGCAGTGGTCGAGCCCTCGGATCGCAGGCAAGATCGGCATGTGGTTCATGCCGCGGGTGATGGCGGGCGAGATTTACGAACGCATGGCGCAGCATCGCTGCGATCATATGAATGCGGGCGTGTGGGATAGTCTCTCGCGTGATGCACCTTTCCATTTGCGCTCGCATCGGGTGATCATTTCGTTTGGCGTTCCTGAGGGCTCGAAGGTGACGGACGCTGAGCTTGTCGCTTTGCGCGAGAACCTGATGTCGACATTGAAGTCGATCGATGTGGAATCTGCCGAAGTCGATCCGGTCGGGCTGCTGTCCATCATTGACGATTTCACCTCGCCTACGACTG
>JAGWUW010000613.1 GCA_028868235.1 Betaproteobacteria bacterium
TCGAAGCCGGCCGGGTTGGTGGAGCTGAAACCGCAGTTCTCGACCTGGCCCTGAGCGTGCCCGTAGTTGCTGTTGATGAACGCGGCGATGCCGGCGTTCCAGCAGTCAACACCGCGCACGTCGGTGATGTTGAACTTGGTGAAGTTGGTGAGCGCGATACCCCAATCCGTGAGGTCGCTCGTCGGCGTCGGCCGCGTTCCGCGCATGCCGTCAACCGTGAAACCGCGCAGCACGAGCCCCGAATAGGCGGTGGCCAGGTTGCCGTCGCACAGGCGCCCGCAATCGATGACGTTGGCCGCGCTGAAGTTTCCGCCCGTGCTGGAGCCTGTCACCGTGGTGTTGAGCTGCTGGCACTTGAACTGCGTTGCACTGTCAACCGACGTGACGATGAATCCGCTGTTGTGCGCGCTGGCCGTCGTGCCGGTGATACGGATCGAGCGGCCTACCCATAGCGTTGACGTGCTGGCGCACTGCACCGTCAGCACGTTTGACGCGGTAGCGATGCTGGTGATTGCGACTGTTGAAGTCGGCAGCTTGATCCGCGTCAGATAGGAGCCGGCGCCGATGATGACGGCGTTGTTGTAGTGGATGTCGATGCCGGCCAGCAGCGTACCGGGAGGGATGTAGATGCCGGCTCCGATGGATTGGGCGTAGGTCTGCGCCGCGAAAACCTTGGCGCTGCTGTCCGTCGCGCCGGTCATGTCGGCCAGCCATGGGTAGGCGGACACATCGACGAGCTTCTTTTTCGCCAGACCAAGCTCGGCGATGGCGCCTTCGACGGTGGCGGAAGCGAAGTAGTCGGCAGCATCCTGCAGGCCAATCAGGGATGCGCCCTTGCCAAAGGCCGTATTGGCCAGGTCAAGGGCCAGGGATGTCGCTGTGCCAGATTGTCCAGGCACAAGAACCCAAGATCCGCCTGCAAACCCGAGCAGATAGCCGTCGCGGTCCGCGGCAACCGGCAGCGGATCGATGCTCTCGCCAAGCGGCACGCGCAGCGCGGTGGGTACGCCGCGACCACCGCTGTAGAACTCCTGGAACGCCAGCCACAGCCGGTTGAAGTCGTTGTTGACGGTATCGGCCAGGAGGTCGCCTTGCTCCTGATAGTCGGTGCTCCGTTCCAACGTCATCTCGCGGGACAGCAGCACCGTTGTTCCGTTGGCAGGAGCCGCGCCGAACTCGACCGTACCGCCAGCCTGCACGCCCACACCTGTGAGCGTGTAGCTCGATGACGGGATCGTCACGCCGTCGACGCGAACAACCATGTCCTCCGCCGCAAGGATCTGGAATTCGTATGCAAACAGCGTTGTCACGCCGTTGCCGGCGTACTCGTTGAACGGCTGCTGATCGATGACGGATGGCATGGGCCTTGCTCCTGGCGCGGCCTGCCGCCGCTAGAACTCCAGCGTGGCCTCAAACACCCCGCTGCTTGGGCGCCAATCGTCGGGGCGTAGCGCGTCTTCGTTCCTGACCGTTTCCGATCCGATCTTGGTCGGCTGGTCTGTGACAGAGCCGGCGCCAGCGTCCAGCAGGTCGTCGGGTTGGTCTGGAACTGCCGGGTTCCAGTCCTTCATCTGGTCCCACATGGGGCCGTCGAGAACGCTCGTGTG
>JAGWUW010000614.1 GCA_028868235.1 Betaproteobacteria bacterium
GGCAAGTAGGTAGTCCGACGGCAAATGAAAAAGCCCGCCGAAGCGGGCTTTTTCATTTGGGCATTCGCTTACATGCTCATGCAGACGATATAGGAGTTGTCGTCGGCCACACTGGTCGTCGCGAGGGCCGGATCACCCCGGGTGTGATTGCTTTCCACCACGCGGAGCGAACCGGTCTGGGTATTGCCGTCATCCAGGGTGATGTCGAGCTGCTTGGCAAACTTGCCCAGAATGCTGCTCGAGCAGATGACGTAACTACCCGTCATGCCGAGCACGGCGGGGGTTCCGGTCGTCGGACCGATATATCCGTTCAGGCCGGACTCGATGCCGATGATGCCGCCCTCGGCATTCTTGGGGATGTAGGTCGGATCGTCCACGCTGGTCGGGCCTGCAGCCAGACCGGCCAGACGGACATGTTGCCAGAAGAGATAGGACTCGTCGGTCTTGGTGGTGGTATTCCAGTTGCCGTTGATGACGCCATTCCCGATGGTGCCCGAAGGTGTCGTTGCCGTGGTTGCGCCGGTGACGTGTACATTGGCGGCGGCATCGTCGCCCGGGATGGCCTTGTATTTGTCCTGATAGCCGTAGATGAACAACGGTATGTTGCGGAAGTCTTGCGCGAAGTTCTTGACCTTGGCGCTGTTGATCAGCTCCTGCCCCTTCAGCACGCCGCCGAGCAGCAGGCCGATGATGACCAGAACGATGGCGATTTCGATGAGGGTGAAGCCGCGTTGGTGGTGTCGCATGGCGACTCTCCTGTCATTTTTGAAATGATGGTACTGCAAATCTGATGGAAAGAGTGACGAAAGCCTTTGCCCTTCCTTCCCGCCGCGCATTTCGCGGCCTCCCTTTGTAATTATGCAACATGAATTTCCGGGCGCCAGCGCCGCATTGCTGGCGTCAGGGCCGGAGAAGTGCCGCTATTCCCGGGCGGCGGCACGGAAATCGGCACAGCTGAAAGCGATGGCCGAAGGATATTCACGCGCTCCGGACATCCGCAGGCCCCAATTCGTAGAGGCGGGTGCTGCCGCGGCCGCGCAGATCGCGTTGCAGCGGCGGGCCAAAGACGAAGTCGCTGCCGAGGATGCGCTGTGTTTCCGCATCGCACAGGATCTGGCCGGCCACGGCCTCCTCGGTGATGCGGCTGGCGATATTCACGGTATCGCCCCACAGATCGTAGACGAATTTGGCGCGGCCGAGCACGCCGGCGATGACCGGGCCGGTGGCGATGCCGATGTGCAGTTCCAGCCCGGCTGGATTGATGGCGCCGTCGCGCTGCAGCAGCGCACGCATCTCCAGCGCCAGCGATGCCATCGCGTGCACGTGGCGCGCCGTTTCTAGATTGAGACCGCCGGCGACCATGTAGGCATCGCCTATGGTCTTGATCTTCTCCAGACCGTACTTGTCGACCAGATCGTCGAAAGCAGAAAAGACCCGGTTGAGCAGCGAGAACACGTCGTGCGGGGGCAGGTGGGCGGCGACCTGCGTATAGGCGACGATGTCGGCGAACATGACGCAGGCATAGTCGAAGCCGTCCGCGATGGTTTCGTCCGCGTCGTCCTTGAGCCGGGCCGCCACCGGTGCCGGCAGGATGTTGAGAAGC
>JAGWUW010000615.1 GCA_028868235.1 Betaproteobacteria bacterium
CCGCGACCGACCGGGGTAAGAGGATTGCCCGCTGGGCTTTGCGGGGTTGCTTCAGGCTTGCCGGTCGCGTTGACGGTTTCAGTTTCCGTCGGCGTTGGCTGAGGCTCGCGCTGGCAGGCGGAGAGGTGCAGGGTTGCAACCAGAAGCGGCAGTCCGGCGGCGGCGCATCGTCGCAGTCTGGATCGCTCACTTCGAAAATCGATCATTCCGCTGGCCTAGCATTCATTGTCCGCGCCGTCATCCGCCTGTATGCCCCTTGAGGCATGACGCTTGAACAGATGATAACGCTGGCGGTGCTGGTAGGTGTGGTGGCCGCGCTGATCGCGAACCGGATGCGCGCTGATGTGGTGGCCCTGACTGGCGCGGCGATCCTGCTGGTAACCGGTGCGGTCCGCCCGAGCGAAGTCCAGGGAGCCTTCGCCAGTCCCGCCATCCTGACTCTCGCATCCCTGTTTGTGATCGCCCATGCCCTCGAACTCTCCGGCCTCCTGGACAAGGCGATCGACAAGGCAGTCGTACTCTGCAAGCGCACTGGCGCTGCTGGGCTCTGGGGGCTTATTACATTGTCGGGCGTGGGCTCGGCATTCCTCAACAACACGCCGATTGTCGTGGTGACCGCGCCTGTCATCCGCGACGTGGCGAAGTCGATCGGGCTTGACCCCCGGCGTTTCCTGATGCCGTTGTCCTATGTTGCCGTTCTGGGCGGAAGTTGCACGCTTATCGGTACCTCCACCAACCTGTTGGTCGATGACATGGCGCGTTCGTCGGGGCAGGCCTCATTCGGCATTTTCGAAATCACCCCCGTGGGGGTCGCCACGGCGATCGCGGGAGGAATCTATCTTGTGCTGTTCACAGGGAGGCTGCTTGCGCATGGCGGCGACACGAGTGAAGCCACGTCGACGGATCCCGACGCGTCGCTTGCACTTAACCGCCATCCCGTCAGCCATATCGACGTAACGGGGGATTCTCTGGAGGACACACGCGTCTATGCAGAGGTCCATCCGTTTCGTCCCGGCCTGGCGCTGGTTTCGGTGGGCATATTCCTCGTGGTCATTGCGGTCTCGGCCCTTGATCTCGTGCCGATCGCCGCTGCCGCCTTTGCCGGTGCGGTACTGCTGATCCTGCTACGCGTTATCTCGCCCGATCAGGCCTATTCGGGCCTCCGTCCGGAGATCCTGCTGCTTATCGCCGGGATGGTGGTCATCGGCATCGCGATGGAACAGACCGGTCTTGCGTCCGAAGTTACCGGCTGGATGGTCGCTTATGTCGACGGTGTCGGTCCGCTTACAGCGCTGGTCCTTTTGTATGGCGCAACGTTGCTGCTCACCGAACTGCTGTCGAACGCGACCGTTGCCGTCCTGCTGACGCCGGTTGCCGTTGCGCTCGCGGAAGGGCTTGGGGTCAGCCCGCGACCGTTTCTTGTCACTATCATGATGGCGGCCAGCGCGGCTTTCGCCACGCCCTTCGGCTACCAGACCAATGTGCTAGTCTATCAGATGGGCGGATACCGTTACACTGACTTCGTCAAAGTGGGCCTGCCTTTGAACCTGCTGACATGGGCGGTCGCGGTAACAGCGATCCACCATTTCTTCCCGTTCTGAG
>JAGWUW010000616.1 GCA_028868235.1 Betaproteobacteria bacterium
GAACATGTTCGCCAAGCTCAAGGACTGGCGACGCGTCGCTACGCGATACGACCGATGCGCACATACTTTCTTCTCAGCCATCTGCATCGCCGCAGCCGTCGCATTCTATCTCAAAGAATGAGTCCTGAGCCTAGTCCTCGTCACGGAGGGTGCTTTGTGACAATTCGGTACTGTTGGAAGACGCCGTCGCGTCCTCGCCATTGGCCAGTCGAAAAATTTCTGCCTCGGAAATCAGTCGGGCACGTCCGATCTTGATTGCGTGAATATGGCCGGATTTGACCCACCAGCGGATGGTGCGGGTCGACTTGCCGAAGGCGGCGACCACCTCAGCGTAAGAATAAAAGCGAGGCAGCTCACGAACTGGCACCGCACTTTGTAGCTCGGCAACTGCCTCGCCGGTCAAAAAGCGGAGTCCGCCTCAGCGGTATGGAGCGATGTCATGATGATCCGTTCAGGGACTGAGGGTGGTTGAGGGGAAGCGGCGCATCTTGATTTGGCCGGTTGCCCGGAGGGTATGGAAATCGGCCTCGGCAGCGGCGCGCGCTATCAATTCCACCAGTTGCAACAGGGCATGGTGGGGTTCGAACGAGGGATTAATTTTGGCTGTGGTCGAGGGGGTGGAAATGGCAGGATCAAACGGAATGACCGGGCAGGCGTCGTCAGCGCCTGCCCGGTCATTCCTCGTTTTATGTCCTGTATTGCCCTTCATGCGCCTGATTGTGCAGGCGAGGGCCCATGGAATTCATCCTCACAAAACCGAAAACTAGAAAGGATAACCCACCAGCAGCTTGACCATCCCTCGCAACGCGGGACATTCCTTCAACCCGGGTCAAATCTTGATGAAAATCTCGGCTCAGATCTCGGTGGAAATCAACATCCCTGCACCTCGATCGGTGCCGAATTTCTGGATCAGGGTGAAGAGGTAGCGCTGTTGCCCCGCCAGCTTTTCCCGCAGATCGGCGCCGCTTTGCGCCTGGCAGTCGCGCGCCTTCAGCGCCCCGAAGGCGCCGATGGAGGCGAAGGTCGCGGCGATCTGGTCGTCCAGCTCGGTGCGGTCGGTCACCACCACGAAGGACCAGTTATTGCCCAGCGTGCGCAGCACCTTCTCCGCAAAGAACGCCATGGACAGGCTCTTGCCGCTGCCCTGGGTGTGCCAGAACACGCCAAGGCGCCCCTGGTTCTCCCGCACTTGTTTTACGGCCTCTATGGCACGGTTGACGCCCAGCACCTGATGATACTTGCCCACCACCTTGCGCTGGCCGCCGACCACCTCCTGGAAGATGATGAAATTCTCGACGATGTCTAGAAACCGATCTGGCGCGCAGGTGCCGCGCAGCAGCGTCTCCAGCCCGGCTTTTTCCTCCTCGCTCTCATCCGCCACTTTTTTCCACGGCGCGTAATCCTCGAGCGCGGCGTGGCTGGGGCCGAGCACGGCCTCGTGCCCGTTGGAGAGCACAACGAAGGCGTTGGCGTCGAACAGGCGCGGGATGGTGTCGCGGTAGTCCTTGATGTTCTTGTCGTAAGCTTCGGAGAGTTTTACGTGCGCGGCCTTCAGCTCCATCAGCAGCAGCGGGATGCCGTTTACATAGCCCACAAGGTCG
>JAGWUW010000093.1 GCA_028868235.1 Betaproteobacteria bacterium
GATCACGCCCAAGAACATCCTGATGATCGGCCCCACCGGCGTCGGCAAGACCGAAATTGCCCGCCGCCTAGCCCGCCTGGCCAATGCGCCTTTTATCAAGGTCGAAGCCACGAAATTTACCGAGGTTGGTTATGTGGGCCGCGATGTGGAAACCATTATTCGCGACCTAGTCGAGATGGCTATCAAGGCGGGGCGAGAACGGGCGATCAAGGGAATGCGTGCTCGGGCAGAAGATGCCGCTGAAGAACGCATCCTCGATGCCCTGCTGCCGCCGGCACGCACCCCCGGATTCTTTGCAGAGAATGCCGATGCGTCGGCAAGTGATAATTCGACCCGCCAGAAATTCCGCAAGAAACTGCGTGAAGGCGAGCTGGATGACAAGGAAATTGATATCGAGGTCGCAGCACCGAGCATGCAGGCCGAAATCTTTGCGCCACCGGGCATGGAGGAACTGACCCAACAGATTCAGGGCATGTTCCAGAATATGGGTGGCGGCAAAAAGAAGTCGCGCAAGCTGAAGATCAAGGAAGCCCTCAGACTACTTACTGATGAGGAAGCGGCCAAGCTGGTCAATGACGAAGAGGTGAAACTGGAAGCGGTCAAGGCCGTCGAGCAGAATGGCATTGTTTTCCTTGACGAGATCGACAAGGTGACCAGCCGTTCCGATACACAAGGCGCCGATGTGTCTCGTCAAGGGGTGCAACGCGATCTGCTACCGCTGGTCGAGGGGACGACCGTGTCGACAAAGTACGGCATGATCCGCACCGATCACATTCTATTCATCGCTTCCGGCGCATTCCATCTATCCAAGCCATCTGACCTGATTCCGGAATTGCAGGGGCGCTTCCCGATTCGTGTCGAATTGGATTCTCTGTCGGTTGCCGACTTCGAGTGCATCCTGACTCAAACAGATGCCTGCTTGACCAAGCAGTACCAGGCACTGCTGGAAACCGAAGGGGTAGCCATCGAATTTGCCGATGATGGTATTCGCCGTATGGCGGAGATCGCTTTTCAGGTGAACGAGAAAACCGAGAATATCGGCGCCCGTCGCTTGCATACGGTCATGGAAAAGCTGCTCGAAGAAGTCTCTTTCACCGCTGGTAAGGTGGGGCTGGGCAAGGTGGTTGTCGATGCTGCCTACGTCAATGAAAAGCTGGGCGAGGTCGCTGCCGACGAAGATTTGTCGCGCTACGTCCTGTAGCCGGAGAGGGCTGGGCCTCAGGGGCTCCCTATGGTTCCAGCCAGTTTCCCCGCCCGCAATCGGGAACTGTTTCCCTTCACCGAAAGAATCTGTTGGACGAGCAAAACCTGAGTTTCCGCCTGCTGGCCATCCTTTTTCCCATTTTCGGGATCATTGCCGCAGGGTACTTTTACGGTCGCAAGCACAAGCCGGAAATGGCCGTCGCCAACCGCTTGAACATGGATGTCTTCGTGCCAGCCTTGGTCTTTGCCGCGATGGCTGGCAAATCCATCGATCTCGGAGCCTATGCGCCGCTAGCGGTGGGAGGTTTCCTGGTCCTGGCCGCCTGTGGTTTGCTGGCCTGGATGATCTCCCGCCTCGCTGGTATCCAGCCCAAGACGCTGGCGCCGCCGATGATGTTCAATAACTCCGGCAACATCGGTCTGCCGCTCGCCGTGCTGGCCTGGGGCGAGCAGGCGCTGCCGGCAGCCGTCATCCTGTTCATGGTGGAGAACACACTGCACTTCTCCTTTGGCGCCCGTTTGCTCGATCCGACGACGCGCCTGCTGACGCTGTGGCGCATACCGGTGGTTTTCGCTGCCATTGCAGGCCTGACCGTGGCGCTAGTCAAGATTCCCATCTGGCAGCCGGCGATCATTGCCATCAAGATGCTCGGGGATGTGTCGGTGCCTCTGCTGCTGTTCTCGTTGGGGGTCCGGATGACCGACGTCTCGTTCAGGGAGTGGAAGGTTGCAGTTGGCAGTGCTTTACTGCGTCCTTTAGCCGGTATGGGCGTTGCTTACGGGGCGATTGCCTTGCTCAACCTGCAGGGGCGCGATGCAGCCATGTTAATCGTGTTCGGCGCATTGCCGCCGGCCGTTCTCAATTTCCTGTTCGCCGAGCGCTATCAACAGGAGCCGCAGCGCGTGGCATCCATTGTGCTGATCGGCAACCTGGCGGCCTTGCTCTTTCTGCCACTGGCCTTGGTGCTCGTTCTCTAACGGCTGAAACGTTCCATCTGACGGCGGTCGCGCTTGGTTGGCCGGCCGTGTATGTCGCCGGCTGGTTCAATTTCGAATTTGCGCCGCATCTGTTGGGCCTCGCGTGCGGCAATGCTTTCTGGCAATTCTTCGTAAAGCAGACTGGCCTCGCTGGCGGGGCCGCGTTTTTCGGAAAGTGCGCGAACGACCACTTCCCAGCGGGTGTCGCCATTGAAAACGTCGAGAAGGTTGCCGATTTTGACCTCGCGTGATGCCTTGGTCGGCGCTCCATTCAGTTTGATTTTGCCGCCGCCGACGGCATCGCTAGCCAAGCTGCGCGTCTTGAAGAAACGCGCAGCCCATAGCCACTTGTCGAGGCGAATGCCGCTCAAGCTGGCAGAACCTGCTCGCCAGCGTAGAGTTGTTCGACGGTTTCGCGCTGGCGAATGATGTGCACCTGTTCACCGTCGACCATGATTTCGACGGCGCGCGGCCGGGTATTGTAGTTCGAGGCCATCGCCATGCCGTAGGCGCCAGCCGACATGACAGCCAGCAGGTCACCTGGTTGCACGCAGAGAGGACGGGCCTGGCCGAGGAAGTCGCCGGTTTCGCAGACCGGGCCGACCACATCGTAGTCGCGCATGGCGCCGGTACGTGGCGTAACAGGATTGATGTCGTGCCAGGCTTCATATAAGGCCGGGCGCATCAGGTCATTCATGGCGGCATCGATGATGGCGAAATTCTTGCCTTCGCCTTCCTTTAGGTATTCGATTTTGGTCAGCAGCAGGCCAGCATTGCCGACCAGGCGGCGCCCCGGTTCGAGTACGACCTGCAGGCCGCGTCCCTGCAGCTTGTCGAGGAGCGGGTTCAGATAGGAGGCGACGGTCGGTTGCACCTGCTCGACCTTGTACTTGATGCCGAGGCCTCCACCGAGGTCAAGATGATGAATGTGGATGCCTTCGCTGCCCAGTTGATCGACCAGTGCCAGGATGCGGTCCAGAGCTTCGACGAAGGGGGACGGATCGAGCAGTTGCGAACCTATATGGCAGTCGATGCCGGCGATTTGAATATTGGACAGGGCGGCGGCGCGGCGGTAGAGCGGTAGGGCGTCGTCGTAGGCGACGCCGAACTTGGCCTCCTTGAGGCCAGTCGAAATATATGGATGGGTCTTGGGGTCTACGTTTGGATTGACGCGCAGGCTGATCGGAGCCTTCTTGCCGCACTCGCCGGCGACTTCGTTAAGGCGTTCCAATTCCGGAATGGATTCGATGTTAAAGCAGAAGATGCCCGCATCAAGTGCCAGTTTCATTTCAGTCGCGGTCTTGCCGACACCAGAGAAGACGATCTTCTGCGGATTGGCGCCGGCAGCCAGCACACGTTGCAGTTCGCCACCGGACACGATGTCGAAACCAGCGCCCAGGCGGGCGAACAGGTTGAGGATGGCCAGGTTGGAGTTGGCCTTCACGGCATAGCAGACAAGTGCGCCGTTACCGGCCGGATGACCGCCGAGAATATCCTGAAATTCGTGTAGCGACGCGGTCAGTGCGGCGCGAGAATAGACGTAGGCCGGCGTACCGAACTGTTCAGCGACAGCAGTGAGGGGGACAGATTCGGCGTGCAGGACACCGTTTTTCAAAGCAAAGTGGGTCATTGGGTGTTCTGGATAGTGGTCGTGCTAACATCCTTGGACGGAGTCTTCCCGCTGCTTGGCAGCGGTTCAGGCGCCGGGCCGGATGGCCTTTGGAGCTGGCCTCTCATGCCGCAGGCGGCAAGGCTAAGAATGATCAGCAGGGCAGCGATTCTGGACATGTTCGGGGCGCTGTCAGCAAAGAGTGAAATGGTAGCACACGATGGATGACAAGGATTTCAACCAACAGGCTGACGTAATGCTGGCCAGAATCGAAGCAGCCCTTGAGGCCAGCGGTGTCGACATGGATTTCGAACTGGGGGCGGGTGGCGTTCTGGAAATTGAGTTTGCCGATGGCAGCAAAATCGTCGTCAATCGCCACGGAGTTGCCAAGGAAATCTGGGTTGCGGCGCGGGCCGGCGGTTTCCATTTCCGCTGGGACGGTTCTGTGTGGCGTGATACGCGGGACAATGCCGAGTTGCTTGTGAAGTTGTCGCAACTCGCCAGCCAGCAGGCCGGCGAGCCGGTGAATTTGTGCTGATCAGTCGCTGGGTGGCGAACTGAGATCGGGCTTGGGCAAGGGGGTTGCATCGGCTGCCTCTTCCTCAGCCGGACGTTCCTTGACGTTTTCAGCATAGATGTAGGTCCGCTCGCGCCCTTCACCGTAGGCGACTAGACCTTCCGGTGCCTGCGGCAACTGCATCGGCACGTCTTTCAGAGCTCGACTCATGTAGCCGATCCAGATCGGAAGTGCGGCGACGCCACCTGTTTCCTTGTCGCCTAGCTTTTTGGGTTGATCGAAACCAATCCATGCACACCCGGCGACGGTCATCTGGTAGCCGCAGAACCAGGCATCCACATATTCGTTGGTGGTGCCCGTCTTGCCGGCCAGATCCTGGCGCTTCAGGATAGCCGATGCCTTGGCCGCCGTGCCGTAGATGGTGACGTCGCGTAGCATGGTGTCCATCATGAAGGCATTGCGTGGGTCGATGGCGCGAATGGCCTCATTGCCGGCCTCAATTTCGCTCGAGCGAGCAACCACTTGGTCGCGTTCGTCCCGAACCTCGCGAACTACAAATGGATTTACCTTGTAGCCACCGTTGGCGAATACAGAGTAGGCAGTAACCATCTGCCACGGCGTCACCGAACCAGCCCCCAGAGCCATGGTTAGATAAGGTGGGTGTTTGGCGGCGTCGAAACCGAATTTCGCGGCGTAATCTTGAGCGTAGTTGGTGCCAATAGCTTGCAAGATGCGTATCGACACCATGTTTTTGGATTTGGCGAGTGCGGTACGCATTTTCATTGGGCCTTCATACTTGCCGTCGTAGTTATGAGGTTCCCATGCTTGCGCCCCGGTTTGGCTGGCTGGAATGACGATAGGTTCGTCGGCAATCACGCTGTTCGGATTGAAGCCTTTCTCCAGTGAGGCAGAGTAGATGAAGGGTTTAAAGCTGGAACCCGGCTGGCGCCAGGCTTGGGTGACGTGATTGAATTTGTTGCGATTGAAATCGAAACCGCCGACCAGTGCGCGAATCGAGCCATCCTGAGGTGCGATGGCGACGAAGGCCGATTCGACTTCGGGCAACTGACTGATTTGCCAGTTGCCCTTGTCATCCTTCTGCAGACGGATGATGGCACCGCGTTTTAACCGTTTGTTGGGAGGTGCCTTGTCGTCGAGCATCTTGGCCGCAAATTTCGTGGCATCGCCAGTCAAGGTGACAATTTCACCACCCTTTCGATAGGCTCGTATCTGTCGGTTGTCTGCCGCGAGAACTAGGGCCGGGATCAGGTCGCCGGCATCGGCAATATCCTGCAGGGCCTCGTCGATGGTTTCATCCTGATCGGACTTGATGTCTTTGATGTCGAGATAGGATTCGGCACCCCGATAGCCGTGTCGTCGGTCGTAATCCATGACGCCCTTGCGCAGGCTGTTATAGGCGGCTTCCTGCTCGGCTTTGATGATCGTGGTGTAAACCTTCATGCCGCGCGAATACACGTCCTCGGGGAAGCGCTCGGCCGTGATTTGCCGGGCCATTTCCGCCACATATTCGGCATGCACCGCATAACCGGCCAATTCGCGCTTGACTACCAGTGGTTCCTTGAGGGCGGCGGCGTATTGTGTGTCGGTGATGTGACCCAGTTCATGCATTCGGCGTAATACATATTGCTGACGAATCTTGGCACGGCTTGGGTTGACGATAGGGTTGTAGGCCGATGGTGCCTTGGGCAGGCCGGCCAACATTGCAGCTTCGGCAATGGAGATGTCCTTGAGTGGTTTGCCAAAATAGATCTGGGCGGCTGCGGCAAATCCGTAGGCGCGCTGCCCAAGGAATATCTGATTGATATAGAGCTCGAAGATCTGGTCCTTGGTCAGATTGCTCTCTATCTTGAACGAGAGAAGAGCCTCGTAGAGCTTGCGGGTATATGTTTTTTCTCCGGTCAGGAAGAAATTGCGGGCGACTTGCTGGGTAATGGTTGATGCACCCTGGCGTTTGCCACCGCCAATCAGGTTGGCGCCTGCTGCGCGCAGTATGCCAGTGTAGTCAATGCCGCCGTGCTGGTAGAAGCGATCATCCTCGGCGGAGAGGATGGCATTTTTCATGATGGGCGGAACGTCCTGAATGGCTACGACAGCACGGCGCTCTTCGCCGTATTCGCCGATCAGGAAACCGTCGGCGGTGTAGACGCGTAACGGAATCTTTGGGCGGTAGTCAGTCAGCGCCTCAAGGGACGGTAGGTTCGGGTAGGTCAATACCAGAACGATCAACACCATCGCGATGCCGATGGCGGCAAGTCCAAGCAAGAATATGACAGGGTATAGAAATAGGCGTAGCGTTGACGGGGTTGGGGACACAGTGTTCAGAGCATAAAAGGAGAGTAGTTCCGATTATACGCTGGGCCATTTTTGGGCCGTGAAAATGCTTTACATGCCTATAGGTTGTTGCTAGCATCTGAAGTGAATTATTGGTTGTTTTCGTAACTTCGTAATCCGTAAGGACTTTTTGGGGGTCTGGTGGGCTTCGATATCTCAGCGTTGTTAAATCCTAAGGCACGCTCCCTATTCGGCTTGGACATTAGTTCTTCGGCCGTCAAGATGGTCGAGCTGACTGCCAACGGGAAAGACGGCTATCGCGTTGAGCGCTACACCATAGAGGTGTTGCCCAAGGACGCGGTATCCGATGGCAATATCGCGAACCTAGATGGTGTCGTCGATTGCGTCAAACGTGCCTGGAAGCGCATGGGCACGTCGACGCGCAACGTCGCTATGGCCCTGCCAGGGTCTGCGGTCATTACGAAAAAGATCATCGTACCGGCTGGTTTGCGCGACGATGAGCTTGAGGCTCAGGTTGAAGCCGAGGCGAATCAATATATTCCATTCGCCATCGACGAAGTCAATCTGGATTATCAGGTGATCGGTCCCGCTCCGGCCGTACCGGATGAGCTTGAAGTGCTGATCGCCGCTTCAAAAAAGGAACGGGTCGAAGACCGCGTGGCGGTTGCTGATGCGGCCGGATTAAAGGCTGCGGTGGTGGACGTCGAATCTTTTGCTACGCTGGCTGCTTTCGAACTGATTGAGCGTCAATTGCCGGAATCAGGCAAGAATCAGGTGGTGGCCTTGATCGATGCCGGAGCCAATGTGATGAATTTGACTGTTCTCCGTAACGGTCAGCAGGTGTATGCACGTGAACAGGCTTTTGGTGGCAGTCAATTGACGCAGGATATCGCCCGCCATTACGGGATGAGTCTCGAAGATGCCGAAACCGCAAAACGGGCCGGCAATTTGCCAGAGGGTTACGAAATTGAATTGCTGAACCCGTTCATGGAGAACCTCGCGCTGGAGGTGTCCCGGGCCCTTCAGTTTTTCTTCACCTCGACCCAGTACAACCAAGTAGATCACATCGTGCTTGCTGGCGGTTGCGCGGTGATCCCGGGAATCGACGAGGTCGTGGCCACGCGGACGCAAGTTAACACACTGATTGCCAATCCATTTGCCAATATGGTGTTGTCCGACCGCGTAAGGGCGAAAAGCCTGCTGGCGGACGCTTCCTCGCTGATGGTGGCCTGTGGCTTGGCCTTGCGGAGGTTCGATCCATCATGATACGCATTAACCTCCTTCCCCATCGTGAAGAGGCCAAGAAGGCGCGGCGTGAACAATTTTTCGTGCTGGCTGGCTTGGTTTTCGTGCTTGGAGCACTAATCGTTTTTGCCGGATATACCCTGATCGGCAATGCCATCGACAACCAGCAAAGTTCAAACGAGTTCCTCAAGAAGGAAATTGCTGTTCTGGACAAGCAACTTGACCAGATCAAGCGCCTGAAGGAGCAGACACAGGCGCTTCTGGCTCGCAAACAGGTCATCGAGAATCTGCAGCGTGACCGTGGAGAGACGGTCTACCTGCTCAGCGAACTGGTCAAGCAGGTTCCGGAAGGCATTTACCTGAAATCCGTCAAGCAGGACGGTCTGAAGGTGAATATCGTCGGGCACGCCCAGTCGAATGCGCGGATTTCTGCCCTGATGCGGAATCTGGATGCTTCGCCGTGGATGGAGCAACCGCAATTGCTGGAAAGTAAGGCGGTTGTCGTCAATG
>JAGWUW010000617.1 GCA_028868235.1 Betaproteobacteria bacterium
CAGTCGGCGATATTGCAACCGACCCACGTTGGGTCGAGTTTAGGGACGGCGCACTGGCCCTCGGCCTGCACGCCTGCTGGTCGACTCCGATTTTCGGGGAGGACGGATATGTCATTGGCACCTTTGCGCTCTACTGCCGTGAAACCCGCGAGCCCACGGATGAGGAACGAGCCATTGTCGATTCCTGCATCCACTTGTGCTCGATCGCGATTGAGCGTCATGAGCGGGTTCTCGAACGCGAGAGGCGGGCCAACGTCGATCTGCTCACGAAACTGGCAAACCGCGCCGCCTTCGCCGAGACGCTGACACGGCTCAGTTGCGATAGGCCCGGCAGCTGGGCGCTGCTGATCGTCGATCTCGACAATCTGAAGGTCGTTAACGACGGGTTCGGCCACCATGCGGGCGACCTTCTGATCCAGGCAGCGGCGGCTCGGATGGAAACCGCCGCATTGCCTGACCGTGTTTTCCGAATTGGCGGGGACGAATTCGCAGTGCTGGTCCAGTCCCCCGGCGCCCTCGGCGATCTGGATGCCTTTGCATCAAAGATACTGAGCGAATTTGGCGAGCCGCTGGACTGCAACGGACATGCAGTCGTCCCCAAGGCGACAATCGGCGGCGCAATTCTGGCCCCGGGCGACAGAAGTGCCGAAGCCGTGCGTCAAAATGCCGACTATGCCCTCTATCATGCCAAGGAAACCGGACGCGGCGGTTTTGTCCGCTATTGGCCGGGTATCGATACACGCATCATCCATCGCATCGCGGCCATCCGCGACGTAGATGCGGCACTCAGGGAAGCGCGGATCGAAGCCCATTACCAACCGATCGTCCGTTTCGACACTCACCGGATCGTGGCAATGGAAGCCCTGTGCCGACTGCGGATGGCCAACGGTGGCATTTTGGCGGCGGCGGCTTTTCATGAGGCGACCAGCGACATTCACGTCGCCAGTGAACTAACCGAACGGATGCTCGAAATCGTAGCGCGGGATAGTCGCGAGTGGGCCGACAATGACGTCCCCGTAGAGCATATCGGGGTCAACGTGTCGCTGGCCGACTTCCATGGCGAGCGTCTCGATCAGCAGATTGCGGCCGCCCATGCGTTGTATGGATTGCCGCTCGAACATCTCGTGATCGAAATCACCGAGAGCGCCTATCCCGCACTTCGCGATCAGTCCGTCATCAGTTCTATTCAGAGGCTGCGCGAACAGGGACTGCGTATTGCACTCGACGATTTCGGGACGGGCGGCGGACTGCTCATGCCTCTGCTGACGATGCCGGTCGACATGATCAAGATCGACAAGATACTGGTCGACCGGCTCGCGCCGGCAGGTGCCGGATCAGCCGTGATCGGTGGTCTCCTGCACACGGCCAGGATGCTCGACATCACCGTCATCGCCGAGGGCATCGAGAACGCGGAACAGGCAGACGGCCTCGCGCGCCTCGGATGTCCGCTTGGACAAGGCTACTTTTTCTCCAAGCCCCTCGACAAGGCGGCTGCGACGCAACTGCTCCTTGCAGATCGCACCGTCGAAGCGACCAGAGCGCGAGGCGCCTGACAAGGTTACCAGGTGTTAGGGCTGTATCACCCAAGTTGGTTTCCCT
>JAGWUW010000618.1 GCA_028868235.1 Betaproteobacteria bacterium
TCGCGCACGGATAATGCTTGGAGTCCCCGTCTCGGGCTGATCTGGACGCCGACACCGGTTCAGACCTATTACGCGAGCTACAGCTATTCCTTCCTCCCCTCGGCGGAAACCCTCGGCCTCACCGTTCTCAATGCCAGCACCGGTGCGAGCAGTGCAGATTTCGCGCCGGAACAAGCTATCAACTACGAAGTAGGCGGCCGCTGGGACCTTCTCCCCGGTCTCAGTCTATCCACCGCGCTCTTTCGCCTGAATCGCGACAACGTACGCAACTCAGACGGGCAAGGCGGCTTCATTCAGGTCGGCCAGCAACAAACCGATGGGGTCGAAATTGGCTTGCAAGGCGACGTTACTTCAAAGTGGAAAGTCTATGGCGGCTTCACCTACCTCGACGGCCGCATCACCAAGGCCACCCAGGCAGCCAACACGCTGGGCCATCGCCCGCAACTCGAACCGCAGAACAGCTTCTCGCTATGGAACCGTTTTGATCTCGGCCACGGCTGGGCAAGTGGCCTGGGCGTAGTCCATCAGGGCGCCTCATATACCAACGTCGACAACGTCGTCAGCCTGCCGTCATTCACCCGCCTGGACGGTGCTTTGTACTACACCTTTGCCGGGGGACGCACCAAGTTGGCCCTGAATCTGGAAAATCTGACCAATCGAGAGTATTTTCCGACCGCGGACGGCAACAACAACATCACGCCGGGCGCACCGCGTAATGCCCGCCTGACGCTCAGCCACAGCTTCTGAGGGATATCAGCGACCACCGCCGGAGCAGTCGCCAATAGACAACCGGCCGGGCGCTCAGCCCCGGCTGGCAGCGTCGATCAATTGACGTGAAATACTGACTGGATCCGGCAGCAGCGGCAAGGCATCGAGTGCAAACCAGTCGGCTGCCTCAATTTCCGCTGGGTCTGGCGTAATTTGCCCGCCAGCGTAATCGGCGAAGAACGCCACCATCAGCGAATTGGGGAATGGCCAAGGCTGGCTAGCGAAATAGCGGAGGTTGGATATCTCAATGCCGACCTCCTCGCGCACCTCGCGCCTCGCGCACTGCTCAAGCGTTTCACCGGGCTCGACAAAACCGGCCAGCGCGCTGAACACACCCGGCTTGAAACGAGGACTGCGCGCCAACAACAATTTGTCGCCATCGCGTACAAGCACCATGACCGCTGGCGAAATACGCGGATAGACCACCAGGCGGCAACTTGGGCATTGCATGGCGTGCTCATCAGCCCTTTTCTCCGTTGCCGAGCCACATTGGCCGCAAAACCGGTGCTGCGCCTGCCAGTCCAATAACTGCACCGCACGACCAGCCAGCGCAAAAGCTTCCGCCCCGGCCAATTGGAAAAGCGCACGCAACGGAGTCGGTTCGGCTCCTGGTACCTTGGGGAATTCGGTGACATCGGCGGCATGGCAAGGTCGGCCCAGCCATTCACCCACCACAACGGTATTTTCCGGCTCGCCCGGCCACAGATGCGGTCCTATCGGAAAGGGCGAAGACGCATCCCGCCCTGCCAAGATCAACAGCCGGTCGTCACTGCGCAAAATCCAATGGATGACTTCAGTCATTTCGGGCATCGATATCTCCAACGAGGCTCC
>JAGWUW010000619.1 GCA_028868235.1 Betaproteobacteria bacterium
ACAGGTTCGATCCCTGTACCGTCCACCAGTTAAAACAATAACTTACGCAACCTTCCGGCGTTTCGATCTTCGGGCTGGTGCAATCGCTGGTGCAAAAGTCTGCTCCAAACCATCCCGCATCCGGTCGGTTTGCAAATGCGCGTAGTGCTTTGCCGTGACGGCTGGCGACGAGTGCCCGAGCACCTTGCTCACGACGTACAGATCGACTCCGGCCTGTACCATCATCGTCCCGCACGTCCTGCGCAGATCGTGGAATGTGGCCCACGGCAACCCAGCCGCGGCCCGCGCGCGCTGCCATCCCGACTTCAACCCCTCGAAATTCAGCGCCAGCGGCACGTAGGCGAGCCACGGCCGCAGGGGTGCCACTATGGGCACCGTCCGCGTGCGCAGCGTCTTGGTGCTTCCTGCGCGGACTGTGAGCGTGTCTGCGCCAATGTCCTGCGCCCTCAGCGCCAATATCTCCCCTCGCCGCATCCCGGTGTACAGCGCGATCCAGATCGCGGCACGCACCTGCTCGCTGGCCTTCCCGGCGATTTCCGCAACCTGCTCGGGGGTCAATACCACGTCGCGGGCGTTGTGTTCCGGCAGCCGTTTGACGCGCAGCCCGTAGTTTGCGGGGATCATGCCGCGATCCCATGCCAGCGAAAGCGCCTTTTTGATCGTCCCGATGGTGCGGTTTACTGTAGCGGCCTCGTACTTACCAGCCATGTCCTGCACCATCGCGGCCACTGCCTGCACCGCTTGGCTGGCGCGGAAGCCCTCGATCCACGGGCCACAGCGCGCGGCATGCTGCTTGCCAGATTCAGGGCTGCGCAGCGTGTCCGCGTGGCGCATATACAGGCCCATGATGGCCGTCAACGGCGGATCGCCAGGAATGGCTATGCCGCGTCGTCCAATTGACTCACGGATTTCGGCCTCGGCCCGCTTGGCATCACTCGCCGATGCACCCGGCGCGAGTATTCGGTGAACGCGCCTGCCATCGACTTGCACGCCGACATGCCTACGTCCGCGCTTGTCCGTCCAGATTGACACCTGTTCGACCTCAGCCAAGCCTTGCACTCGGCCAGATCATACCGCTTGCCGCGCCCGACGGGTGTGCATGGCAGTCCGTCAAGCTCAAGCCTGCGAATCGTGGACTCGCTCACGGAGAGCGCGGCGCAAATCTGCTGGCGGGTCAGGTCGCCCATTCAATCGTCGCCTTGATCGGCGAATTGGGGGCCGCAGTTGGCAGCGTGGTACTTGATCGCCACATCGTCGCGCGTGACCGTTGCCCAACCCTTGCAGCCTTTCTCGCCACAGGTGCACGGCATGCAAACGAAGCACTCGTCGTACTCCGCGCGCGGAATTTGCGACCGCAGGCAATATGCGGCGATGAATTCCTCAGCCCGAATGTCCGCGAACTGCACGTAGCAATGATCGCAGCACGGAACGAAGTCGAATTGCACCACGCCCTTGACGTGGCAATCGCAGGTACAGGTGCCGTCAGTCTTCATCGTTTCCTCCTTCAAGGTACTCAGTGGAGCGGGCCGGTGCTGGTCTCCGGCTTGTCGGTTTAACGCGCGCGACGGTAGCCATTTCACCGTGCATCTAGGCTAGC
>JAGWUW010000620.1 GCA_028868235.1 Betaproteobacteria bacterium
TTCGCGTTCTTCACTTTCAATACTGTCAGCGCCATCAGGTTCGAGTCCCTGTCAGGGATTCATACCGCCAAAAACGGGGGTATTTGGTCCCACAATCGTTCCCACATTTAAGCGGGAATTCAGGCGATTCAGGGCGACCGACCGCGAACACGTTACAAGATAAATCGCTGATTTTACAGAGTAGTTGGAGACGCTCTGAAATTGCCTGAGACGAAAGTTATAGCGCCTCCTCCGCTACCATCATCAATTTAAATTTCGCGGTTTCCGGGGCTTGGCGCTCGCCCAAGGTGCTCAGCCAATCGAGCCGCGTATTGGCCTCTAGGCTGTAGTGACAAATTAATCATTTAAGCCAGAGCATGATGCTGGCGAGCTTGATGAAGCCGGGGAAGTTTGCGGCGAGATTGTCGTAGCGAGTTGCGATGCGTCTCCACTGACCTGCCCCCGGATCGGCGAGATCATGGACATAAGCCGCGATCCTGGCGTACCGGTCACCCCCGATGCCACGCTGCTTGGCGAGATCGCAGGCGATATCAAGCATGTCACGTTCGACTTCGACCGACCCTTTTCGCAACATGGTGCGGCTGGATGGCGGCACCTTCGCAATGGGTTCGGAGGATTTCTATCCTGAAGAATCGCCGATACGACGGGTTCGCGTCGATCCTTTCTGGATAGACGAGGTCCCGGTCACCAACGCCGAATTTGCCCAGTTCGTGGCGGAAACCGGTCATGTCACATTTGCCGAACTCCCGCCCGACCCGAAAGATTATCCCGGGATGGACCCAGTGCTGGCACACGCTGGTTCGCTGGTATTCGAACCGGGCAACGGACCGGTACCGCTCGACAGGCTAAGCTGGTGGAATTTCCGCATGGGCGCGAACTGGCGCCAGCCGCTTGGCCCGGGCAGTTCGATCGTCGGGATTGAGGATCACCCGGTGGTCCACGTCACGCACGCCGATGCCGAAGCCTATGCCCGTTGGGCAGGCAAGGCCCTGCCCACCGAAGCGGAACATGAATTCGCATCGCGCGGGGGGCTTGAAGGGGCGACCTATGCGTGGGGCAACGAACTGGCACCCGGCGGCAGGATGCTCGCCAATTACTGGCAGGGCGCCTTCCCGCATGGCAACACGCTGGAAGACGGTTATCTGCGCACATCGCCGGTACGCTCCTATCCGGCAAACGGCTATGGTCTCTACGACATGATCGGCAATGTCTGGGAATGGACCGACGACTGGTATGGCCAACCCAGGATCGAAAGGAAGCGCCCCGGATCATGCTGCATCCCCGCCAATCCGCGCGGCGGCACCCGAGGCGGCTCCTTCGACAAGCGCGTACCCATCCGCATTCCGCGCAAGGTTCTCAAAGGTGGGTCGCACCTTTGTGCCGAAGCCTATTGCCGCCGCTATCGCCCCGCAGCGCGCCATCCGCAACCGATCGATACCTCGACCAGCCATGTCGGCTTTCGATGCGTGGTGCGTGATCGAAATGTTGGGTGAAGCAGATTGGTGCAAGGATTGGATTTTTGCCCAGCATTGACCTGAACCCAAGCCCGCTGCCGGGGGGCGGACACGTCAGATTCGTTCACGCCAACATGCGTT
>JAGWUW010000094.1 GCA_028868235.1 Betaproteobacteria bacterium
CGACCGTCGGCATCCTTCAGGTAGATAGGCAGCGGAATAGTCTCGATCAGTTCCTCGACTAGGTGCAATTGATCCGAAAGTTGGACTTCGATGCGTTTGCGGTCGGAAATATCGGTACGGATGGCGATGTAGCGTTCTGGTTTTCCCTGCGCGTCGAGCAAGGGAACTATGGTCGCGTTAACCCAGTAAGTTTGGCCGCTGCTCGTGCGATTGCAGATTTCACCATGCCAGACCTGGCCCTGGGCAATGGTTTGCCACATTTCCCGGAAAAACCCGGTGGGATGAGTGCCTGAATTGATGACTCGATGATTCTGGCCGATGAGTTCTTCTCGGGGGTAGCCACTGATGTCGCAAAAACGATCGTTAGCATAGAGAATCGTGCCGCGGATGTCGGTAATACTGACAATGGCGTGCTGGTCGAGGGCAAATTTTTGGTTGCTCAGTTCGTGTCTTTGGAGTTCATTTTCGGCAACGATGGAAGCAATACGTCGTGATAAGGCGGCGATATCATCATTGACCGGCAGGTCGGTCTGTTGCTCCGGTTCGTCGGGCAGCAGGTCGCGCATGGTTTCACGCAGGGAGCGCAAAGCATTTTCGCGACCGGCTAGGGACTGGCGGAGTTTCTCGTTGGCGCTGGAGAGCTCGGCTGAAGAGATTTCGAGACTGCGCGTGCGTAGCTCTAGATCACGCTCGTATTGCGTGTAGCTGGCTTCGATGCAGGCCAACAGGCCACCAAAACCCTTGAGTAGCGGTTGCAACTCCGGAGCGGCCGTCGACGCGGCCGATTGCAGACACCCGAGTAATTGGGCCAATTCGCCTTCGTCGCTTATGCCGAGGCTGCGTTTGAGCTGGCGCAGAAGCAGTTTTTGCATGGCCGGGGAGGTCAGGCTTCACCGAGACAGGTGATGGTCATGGTCTGATTGTGCAATTTGCACGACGCGCCGGGTGTAAATGGACTGATCTCGCCGTATGAATAGAAACCGGTAAGAATGGCGCGGTGATGGAAGACTTGTCCGACGGCTTCTATCTCCTCGTCGACCCGACTGCCCATCACCAGCTTCCGCCCAACGCAACTGACCAGAATGGCAAGCGTTTCACCGGGGGATTCAAACATTCCATTGGCCGCCGCGGCTGCCGCCTCGGCACCGTTGACCAGTTTGTCGGTACTGGCGTGCATCAGACGCAGATAGCCATTGGGATTGATTTCGCCTGCGAGGATCAGGCTCCCTTCTGCTTCGTCGACGCCAAGAATGGTCCGGATCAGCCCGACGGCGTTGTGCTCCTCGCCAAGCATGGCAAAGGGAAAAAGAAGTCCCGACGCAGGTAGCGTTTGGGCATGCTTGCCGAGGTAGCGCTTGTAGATTTCCAACGCCGGTTCGTCATCCAGCTCGTAAAGGATGTTGCCGTGGCAGCGTGTCACCTTGCGAGCTGGTCCGAATGGCTCCCAACCACCAAAGGAACCATGGCCAAAGCGTAGATTATCGCCAGACAGGCCCACCGCGACGACCCTGTCGTTGGCGACGCCTTCCTGTCCAAGGGTAAATGTCTCCCGAAAGGCGCCACCGTCACCGGCCAGGCCCCCGGTAATCGGGATATCGCTACCAATAATGCTGCTGATCCCGTCTACCAGCGCACTGCCATTGATCCGAATGCCGGGCCCGAAGACCAGAACGGCTTTCAGGTCGTGGTTCGCAAGCTGGTACCCGAGGCGTTCACCGGCGGCGAATGAATCATCCATGCCGTGCAGGGTGGTACTGCCAGGGCGGAGATTGACGTGTGCGAATTCGATGGCGGTGATGGTACAGGTGCCATCGTCGACGCCATCGGGCGTGATTTCACCGGCCGTTGAACAACCAAGCAGGAGCACACCGGGGGGCACCTGTTTCAGTGCGTCCTGCAGGTGTGGGCTGTTGAAATGGTCGATACTGCCGAATACCAGCCACAGGCCATTGTGCATTCCCTGTAGCGAGGCTGCAGCATGCTCCAGTTCTGTCGGCTGGCGGATGATTGTTTGCGTGATGCGCAAGACGGATGTTCTCCTAGCTCCCCAGCGGGGAAAATATCATATGGCGCGGCACTTGAATGGGGTTCGCCGTAAAATCGGCACTTTTTGAACTTGCCATGAGTAATTTACCGGTCCCCCCACCCGAAGCACTCACCCATAGCCTGCGCCTGCAGGAGGCTATTGCTCAGGATGTGATGGCAGCGGGCGGGTGGATGTCGTTCGCCCGGTTCATGGAGCAGGTGCTGTATCGCCCGGGATTGGGGTACTACACCGCGGGAGCGAGAAAGTTCGGCGCGGCGGGCGATTTCGTCACGGCTCCGGAGATGACAGCCTTATTCGGGCAGGCTTTATCCCGCCAGGTCGCTCAGGTTATGGCGGCATCAGCGCCGGTCGTACTCGAAGTGGGGGCAGGCTCGGGGCGGCTGGCCACCGATTTGCTGCTAGCGCTTGAAGCTATGGGATGTCTGCCCGAGCGCTACTTCATCCTCGATCTGTCGGCGGATTTGCGTGAGCGTCAGCAACAGACCATTGCGGCGGCTGTACCGCATCTCCTGGGACGTGTTAGCTGGTTGGATCATTTGCCGGACGCATTTTCCGGTGTGGTGGTCGCCAACGAATTGCTCGATGCCATGCCAGCGCATATCGTCGCCTGGCGCGCAGAGGGGATTGTCGAGCGCGGAGTTGAGTTGGACGATGCCGGCGGTTTCACATGGAACGAACGCCCGGCGACAGGTGCCCTCCTGCTGGCAGCCCAGGAAATCGGTCGCCAATGCCAGTTGCCCCCCGGGTTCGAGAGCGAGATTAGCCTGGCGGTCAGGGCCTGGTCTGCCGAATGGGGGCGTATTCTGGGTAAAGGGGCTCTGCTCCTGATCGACTATGGTTTTCCCCGTCGCGAGTTTTATCACCAGCAACGCGGTCGCGGCACCTTGATGTGCCACTACCGTCATCATGCGCATCCCGATCCCTTTTATCTGCCCGGTTTGCAGGATGTGACGGTGCACGTCGATTTTACGGCGGTGATTGCGGCAGCCCATGGCGCCGGTCTCGACCTGCTGGGGTACACCAGTCAGGGCCAGTTCCTGCTCAACTGCGGCATATTAGATTTGCTGGCCAGCATTCCCAACGGCACTCCCGAATACATACGGGCGACGGGGGCGGTCAATACTCTGCTCATGCCGCACGAAATGGGCGAACTGTTCAAGGTTATCGCCATCGGCCGCGGGATTGATGACCCGCTATGCGGGTTTACCAGCGGCGATCAGGGCTGGCGTCTATAAAGTTTGCGAAAAACCGAGGCGCGCGGATTCCCCCATCACAGGAGTGACAGCCCAAGAATCAGCGCTTGGCCAATTCGCGGAAACGATTGGGCTGGCCGAGCACAAGATGACCGAAATCGTCGAGCAGGGCCTGATCGATAGCGCTCGGACGTAATGTATGGAGAGCGCTGCCCAGGCGTTCCAGATTACGGGTTTCAAGCACGATGACGCCCTTGGCAAAATCCGCTCGCCAGCGGGCACTGACGCTGACGTCGGCGCGAATGTCAAACTCGGCACGTTCAACGTAGTGGCGTTCATTTTTGAAGTCCTTGCAGGTAAACGGCAGACCGAAATCAAACAGCGTACTGCGGAAGCGTTCAACGGAGGGGCCTTCGCGCTGAATCTGCAGGGAACCCTTGCCCTTGAGATGATACGAGAAGGTCACCAGTTCAACCAAGGCTCCGGCACTCTGGCTTTGAGTCCGGTAATCGGCGAAACCCTCCTGCCAGTCCAAGCAGTTGAGTACTTGTTGCTCGATTAGCAGGTAATCGCGCGGAATCCCCGGTTTGACGATGTTCAGTTGCTGCACCATTTCATGCAGGAAAAAGAAAATGTGTTTTAGGGCCTGGTCGATGGATTCGTTGACCGCTGTCCGTTCGGCCAAGGCACTATGGATTTCGCGTTGGCGAATTTCGGCCTGACGGCGCAGTTGATCGAGTAGGCCAAGGTTGCCGATTTCCGGCAGGGGCGTGTCGTTTACCAACGGTTCGGGAGCCGGGAGGGGCGGCAGCGTATTTTCCCGATAAGTGGCAGCTGGCTTTTGCGGAACAATTTCGGGGAAAACCAGTTCGGCGTCTGCCATGCCGGCCCCGGTATTGGCCAGATATTCGCGACGGGCGCGTCGCTCGGCGGCGTCGATATCGAACGCTTCAATGTCGGCGATCAGCGCAGCTTCTAAGGCCTCAATGTCATCGCGTGTCGTGGAACTCCTGCGTTCCCGCTTGGCACGTATGGCTTCGCCGATGGCAGAGATCTGGTCAGTCTTGTCAGAATCAGTCATTGAACTTGCCGCTACCTCGATTACACTGAAACAATAATGTGTCCGAAACGGAGTGAAAGCAAGATGGACATTACTTTAACAACCAGCCTGAACTCTGTTTTGCCGCAAACGCAGACCGCCGATGCCACAGGGATTGCTGTGCTCAAGAAGGCGATGGATATTCAGGCGCAAACCGCCATGCAGTTGATCCAGTCACTGCCGCAGACCTCCAGCAATCCACCCAATCTGGGGCAGAATATCGACGTTAAGGCTTGAGTTTGTCCAACCAGTCACGCAAGGTGGCCGCCACGAGCGGCCATTCCTTTTCATGGGTCACGGCATGCCCCATGTGGCGGAAGATGTGAGCATGTTGGCCGTAGGTGTGGGCAGTTGTCTGGACCAGGAAGGCCGGCACCAAAACGTCGTTTTCGGCACCGAGGATCAGCATGGGCGGCCGGTGCATGGCGAACAGATTCGGCAGGTTGAACATTGTCATGTCGAGTAGGGCCCGGTGAGACTCGTTTTGCATGCGGGTCAGCCAGGTGGACAGCATGGTTTCGTCGGCTTCGCCCGCGAAAAGGGCTTCGCGCAGTGTGGCGGTGTCCGTGTATTCACCGCTCATGATCCGGTTGATTTCAAGAAATAGCTGTGGCTTGCTGAGCAGCAGATGGAACTGCGAGGCGATCAGGCCTTGCGGTGGCACCGAACAAATCAGTGCTACGGCTGTTGCCGGGCGATGTTCCAGGTATTTCTGGACGATGAAGCCGCCCATCGAGTGACCAATCAGGATAGGGGGCGTTTTCAACCAGTCGACGACGGTTTTCACATCGTCGACGTAGTCGGCGACTGAGTGCCAGTTGATCTGCTCGTGCCCAGCGCTCCCACCGTGACCGCGCAGCGATAGCGCATAGCAAGGGTAACCGGCCTTGGCCAGGAAAGGCATGATGGTTTCGGTCCACATCCAGCCACCGGCAAAGGCACCGTGCACAAATAACAGTGCCGGCTTGTCCGTCTTTCGGCTGGGCAGGCAGGAGAAGACTTCGAGGTCGGAGATGAATTGTATTTTTAGCATGGTGGCGATAGGGGCCGTGTTTTAATGTGGTTTTCGGGGCGAAGTTGGGCAATATGCTGAAGTGGTTATTGACGCTGGTGGTGGCGATATTCTTGTTGGGCATCATTACCCCGCATCTGGCGCGCTTCATTCGCCTCGGCCAGTTGCCGGGCGACTTTGCCTTTCGTTTCCGTGGCCGGAACTATGTGTTTCCGGTGGCGACGACGATCGTTTATTCAGTCCTGCTCTGGGTGCTCTCCCGACTCATTTAAGGCCTGCTTCACGGCATGGACCCGGGCTGCATGGATGCGTTCCGGGATTTTTCCTCTGTCAGCGCAGGTAGCGGCGATCTCCCCTGCTTTGAGTGCATTGACCGCCGCCAGGGCGGTCAGCAGTCGCTGTGGACTGTCGTAGGGACGGTTTTCCCAGCCGAGGCGGCCGGTGTAGTCGCATCGGCAGGCATCGAGCAATTGCTGGAAGCGTTCCGGTCGGCGTAGGGCATCAGTTTTTTCGAACAACGTGACGAGGGTGCTGGCTTCCAGATCGGCGGCCCGATGCACGTTGCCATGGTAGCGGGCCACGAGCAGAGCTAGGTCGCGGCAGTCGTTGGGGACGCGTAGACGGGCGCTGAGTTGTTCGGTCAGCCGCACGCTACGCTCTTCATGACCGAGGTGGCGCGGCAGGATGTCGGCCGGCGTTTCCGCCTTGCCGAGGTCGTGGGTCAGAGCCGAGAAACGCACTGGCAATGCATAGCTGTGCCGGGCCGACTGGTCGATGACCATCAGGGTATGAATGCCGGTATCGACTTCGGGATGGTAGTCGGCCCGTTGCGGTACACCAAACAGCTTGTCGACTTCGGGTAGCAGGCGAGCCAACGCACCGCAGTCGCGCAGTACTTCGATCATGCGGGATGGCTTGGCTTCCATCAGACCCTTCGCCAGCTCCTGCCAGACGCGTTCGGAGACTAGATGGTCGACTTCACCACAGCCCACCATGGTGCGCATCAATTCGAGTGTTTCCGGGGCTACTGAAAAATCGCTGAAGCGCGCGGCAAAGCGAGCGATACGCAGGATGCGCACCGGATCTTCGGCAAAGGCAGGGCCAACATGACGCAGGACTTTGGCCTGCAGGTCGTGCTGGCCGTGGAAGGGATCGATCAGGCTGCCGTCGGCGGCCTTGGCCATGGCGTTGATGGTCAGGTCGCGGCGAGCGAGATCGTCTTCGAGCGTGACGTCAGGAGCCGCATGAAAGGCGAAGCCGTGGTAGCCGCGGCCAATCTTGCGCTCGGTGCGGGCCAGCGCATATTCCTCGTTGGTACGGGGGTGGAGGAAGACCGGGAAATCCTTGCCCACCGGCCGGAAGCCTTGAGCCAGCATGGCTTCCGGAGTGGCACCGACAACTACGTAGTCGCGGTCGGCGTTGGGCCGGCCGAGCAGTTCGTCACGGACGGCACCGCCGACGATGAATGTCTGCACGGCCGGTAGCGCGGCCTTAGCGGCCGGCGCGGTAGCGGAAGCTGTCCAGCTTGCCTTTCGGCGTGTTGAGCGCAATGTAGGTGGGGGCGATAGCTTCCAGCGCGGTCGGGCGCCAGTTGGCCGGGAAGTTGGATGTGCCTTCGCAGACGCTGTCCTTTTCCATCGAACGCAGATTGTCCGGGGACAACATCGGCTGCGGCGCTAGCCACATCAGGCCTGCCTGAAGGTAAGCCCAGCCTTCGGAGAGCGGGATGATTGTAGCGTTGCTACCAGTCAGGTCCTTGGCGTAATCGACCAGTTCGCGCAGGGAATAGACCTTCGGACCGGCCAGTTCGTAGACTTGGCCGTAGGTACTGACGTCGGCCAGACAATCGACAAAGGCATCAGCCACATCGGCGGCCCAGACCGGCTGGAAGCGGGCATGGCCGAAACCGAGCGGGAAGAAAGGCATTTTCTTCAGGACATTGGCGAACATCGACAGGAAGGAGTCGCCGAGGCCGAAGATGACCGACGGACGGAAAACGGTGACATCGAGGTCGTCCTTGGCGGCGAGCACGATCGCTTCGCCATCGCCTTTGGAGCGCAGGTATTCGGACGGGCCCTTGGGGTCGGCATTCAGTGCGCTCATATGCACCAGACGGCGGACGCCGGTGGCCTTGCAGGCGGCAACAATTTTTTTCGGCAGTTCGACGTGAGCTTCTGCAAAGTCGCGGCTATAGGGCAGGACGACGTCGCGGCTGTGCAGGATGCCGACCAGATTGATCACGGCGTCATGGCCGCGCATCAGGTCGGTGAGGGTTTCTTCGCAGTGGATATCAGCTTCCGGCATAGTCACGCCGGGTTGCATGATCAATGCCTTGGTGCGTTCGCGACGACGCGTCGGGACGGTAACCTCAATGCCGCGTTGCGACAGACGGTTGGCGATGTAGGTACCGACGAAACCGCTACCCCCCAGCAGCAAGACCTTTTTTATGTCCATTTGGAACCCCGGAAACTTAAATCGTAAAAGTCGGATTTTAAGGTAATTTAGCCATTTTCGGGCGGCCGCGTGAGCTGATTCAAGTCTTGCCGGCTTGCCTGAGCGCGCGGCTGGCCGCCCGGTCGAATAGTGAACGGCCGGAGCGGATGTCGGCCTCACCTTCCCGCAACTGGCGCTCGATGATCGCCGCATGAACGGCTATGGCAAGGTGGCAATCGGGATTAAGCAACAGCACTCGTCGATTGTCAGGGCTGATACGGCTGACCTGGCCAACGTGCACCGCATTGTCGGCAGTTCGGAAGGCGAGCCAGTCGCCTACCCTGTAATTAGGCGTGCGCGTCGATAGGAAGCGCAGGTCGGGGTAATCGAAAGTGGCGAGAACGAGATCGCCGGCACGAATTTCCCCGAGGACCGGCTCTCCGGCTGGGGGGCGCAATTCCTCGGTATCGATTCGACCGGTCGGTTCGGGAGCCGGACTGGCGCTGGCGCGCAGTGCCTGGGTTTGTAACCGGAAACATTCGTCGAGGAAGCTTTCCTGCTCCGC
>JAGWUW010000621.1 GCA_028868235.1 Betaproteobacteria bacterium
GGACCCGATCGCCAAGCACTTTACCCGCTGCCACTCGCTGAGCAGCGGGGCAGTAGCGAAAGCCCGCAGACTGGCGCAGAGCAATTGACCACCACGCCGGCGCGGCGGCACAACCGGCCGGGGACCGCCACCCGGCCAAGCAAGGAGATGAGACGATGACGATGAACGTAGTAGGAACGATAATGATTTGCTTCGTGCTCGGCGTGATCGTTCTCGCTGGGCTGTGTAACCTGGCGTCGGACGACTGACCCCCCGCCTACGGGCGGCACGCTTTCCCCGGTCCGCGCAGACGCCGGGGACACAATCGAGGAGAAATGTGAAGCGACCACGCTGCCCCAACCCGGCGCAACCGGGAGGAGGACGAACGATGACCGCAAGCCTATTTAGCACCGTGGCCGCGATCCTCGCCGGGCTCGTGCTCGGCGAGATTCTGAGTCGCATTTTCGTGAAGGACAAAAAGCGATGAGCGCAATCGGAGAATTGAACTGGCTCGACCGCGAGCAGAAGGAAATCCAAGCCAGCCATCCTGCGGAAGGCGACGATGCTGGGTGGGCTGCATGGTGGTATCGCTTGGCAAACTGGTGGCACCGTCGCGACCTGTCATTCGGTGATGGGTCCGGAATGAAGTTGGAATGCACCCATCGCGCCAAGAGACTTTTGGAAGCCAAGGAATGTGAGTTTTGCGGCGACCAGGCAACGAATGTCGAAGTGTTCGACCACGCCGTATTCGTTTGCGATGCGTGCGGGGCGCAGGACAACCGATGACTGAGCAAACCTTTGGCTTGTGCTGCAAATGTAGTCGAGCCCTGTCAGTAGACGATTTTGCGTGCGTTTGCCCCGATTGCGTTTCTCGAATCCGCAACGTGCCCTTGCACGAGCGTATCCACGCCGCGTTGATTCGCGACGACGTGCGACAGCGCGAAGGACTCGACCATCTGGATGAATGGACAGTCGGGCTGTTGCGAGAGGCAGAAGAACAGTTGCGCTATTTTGATGCCGTGAGGAAATACAGAAACAGCATGAAAAGGACAAAGAAGCCATGACCGTAATCCTGACTGACGAAGGCCGGTTCCGCGTTGACCTGCGGCCCGACCGCGAAGCGGCCGTCGAGTTCCGCGACAAGGCGATGGCCGAACAGTTCGCGGACCTAGTTGACGCTGGCGTGCCCCCGACGACGGCACTGGAGCGTGTCGCCAAGATGCGGGCGAGTGCCGCCAGCGAGGCCGCCGAAAAGAATTTTCCGAATTCCGCTTGACGCGGTGTGTATCGGTGTGTACGATGTCGATTATGAAGCTGACGCGAACAAACATCCACCTGCGGGACGATCAGCGGCGGTGGCTGCGAAACAACTACCGCCGCACTGGCGTAAAGCCGGCTGAACAAGTCAGGCGGTTTATCACCGAGGGGATCGAGCGCAGGGTAGCGAAAAGTCGAAAACCAACTGGGTAAAAACATGTCTTTTGTCCACCGGATCGTTTCCGGCGGACGCCCCCGGCTGGGGTTGAATCAAAGAATTCCCCGCTGAATCGACGGCCCGCATGAGGCGGTGTAGAGCAGGGGCGAAAGCCAGTCCGCAGGGCTCGGAGCCCG
>JAGWUW010000622.1 GCA_028868235.1 Betaproteobacteria bacterium
ATGACGCTGCGCGCGAGATATTCGCCTATTGGGAAGGCGATGACGCGCGGGAGAACGGCTCGCGCTCGAATACCATGATGGTCCTTGCTAATCATCCGGCTCTGGCGAAGGCTTCGCTCGATCTGGGCCGCCATTTCATGCTGGAATCTGCGCTGTCTGCCCGGCAGATCAAACTGATCATCCTGCGCGTCGCGCACCGCTACAACTCGGTCTACCAGTGGACCCACAATTCCCATGGCGCGCGCCAGATTGGCGTCAGTGAGGCGGAAATCGAGGCGGTGAAGGCGGGGCCGGATGCCGAAATCTGGTCGAAAGAAGATCGCCTGCTTCTCGCCGCTGTTGACGCAACGAACGCGGGCGGGGCGATTGATGACGACCTGTGGGACGAACTTGCGGCTACCTTTGACAAGCGCTTCATCATGGATCTGATCCATGCCGTGGGTTACTTCACCATGGTCGCCTGGACACTGGTCGCGCTGAAGGTTGAGGTCGAACCGGACTTTGCCGATTTCTCGCAAAACCGCGCAAAAGACAGTGCTGCGTGAAGGGTCCAGATGCCCGAACGATTTGAAGCATGACTACTGAACGAAGAGAGGCCGCAATGGATCTGGAAGCAAGGCTGGCGAAATTCGAAGCGACGGTGAACTACCTCAAGGACCGGCAGGACATTCTCGACTGCATCCAGCGCGAAAGCCGCGCGCGTGACCGGCAGGATCTGGCCCAGATCGCCAGTTGCTGGTGGGACGACGGCGTCGACGAGCACGGGGCCGTGGTAACTTTTGCTCCCGACTATCCGGCAAAGGCCAACAAGGGCCACGCCATGAATTTCCAGATGACCAGCCACAATATCACCAACCACTTGTGCGAGATCGAAGGTGATACCGCCAATTGCGAAACCTACGTGATCGGCGGGCTCCATTGGATCGAGGGCAATCCGGGCAGCACCAGCGAAGGCGATGTCACTTCGATTGCCTTTGGCCGCTATCTCGACCGTCTCGAAAAACGCAATGGTGAATGGCGGATCGTGGTCCGTCGCTGCACAATCGAAGCGACCGCCAACTGCGATGGCAGCTGGGTTCATTCGCCCAATGTCAGGGGCTTCCTGAAGGCCTTGTGGGACGGCAAAGATCCCTCATACGAGATACCGTACGAGTGGAAGCCGAAAGAAGTGGGTGTCCGCTGGTAAGCGCCGCCGGTTCGAATTCACATCAGACGGAAGTTACGAGCCGCTTAAGTATGACACATGAGCAAATTAAAATTACTCTTTGCCACCGTCTAGGCAGGCTTGTTTGTCATCGCAGGCCTGTCTGCCAATGCTTACGGCAACGATAGCAGATTCTGGGTGATCATGTTGGCTTCAGAATCAGAGGCTGCACTGAAGGGGCGGTAAGTCTAATTGAAGACCTTGTTTGCAGCCAGAACCGCGAGTGCCGGTCTGAGGTTGTGACCTATGGAGAATTAGGAGCTTCGATAGCAAGAGGCCCTCTTGCCGCCGCCGACTATTAGTGCACTTACGACGGCTTCCATTGGGCTCAACTGAAGCCGAGAGCGGCTGCCATATCTCAACCAAGCAGACAATCATCCGTGTTC
>JAGWUW010000095.1 GCA_028868235.1 Betaproteobacteria bacterium
CTCATGACCATGCTGCGACGCTCGGCGCCCATCATGATCTTGTCCTTGGCCATCTCAAAGTCGTCCATATCGACCAGACGCTTGTTGCGGCGGGCGGCGAACAGTGCAGCCTCATTGACCAGATTAGCCAGGTCGGCACCGGAGAAGCCAGGCGTACCGCGCGCGATAACGTCAGCCTTGACGTCGCCGGCAATCGGCACCTTGCGCATGTGCACCTTAAGGATTTCTTCGCGGCCGCGGATATCCGGCAACGGCACGACGACCTGACGGTCGAAACGACCTGGACGCAACAGCGCGGGGTCAAGGATGTCCGGACGGTTGGTCGCCGCGATGACAATGATGCCGGTATGGCCTTCGAAACCGTCCATCTCGACCAGCAATTGGTTCAGCGTCTGTTCGCGCTCGTCGTTGCCGCCACCGAGGCCGGCACCACGATGGCGGCCGACGGCGTCAATTTCGTCAATAAAGATGATGCACGGCGCATGCTTCTTGGCGTTCTCAAACATGTCGCGAACGCGAGCAGCACCGACGCCGACGAACATTTCGACGAAATCGGAACCGGAGATGCTAAAGAACGGCACCTTGGCTTCGCCAGCAATAGCCTTGGCAAGCAGGGTCTTGCCGGTACCGGGGTTGCCTACCATCAGCACCCCCTTGGGAATGCGCCCGCCTAGCTTCTGGAATTTGGAGGGGTCGCGCAGAAAATCGACAATTTCCTGAACCTCTTCCTTAGCCTCATCGCAACCAGCGACATCAACGAAGGTAATCGTGTTCTGGGCTTCATCAGTCATGCGCGCCTTGGATTTGCCGAACGAGAAGGCCCCCCCCTTGCCTCCCCCCTGCATCTGGCGCATGAAGAAAACCCAGACACCAATGAGCAGCAACATGGGGAACCAGCTGACGAAGATATTCATCAGGAAGGACGGCTCTTCTTCCGGCCGCGCCTCGATCTTGACACCATTCTTTAGAAGATCGGAAACCAACCAAAGATCGGGCGGCGCGTAGGAGGTAATGCGCTTACCTTCGGTCGTTGTCGCCTTTAGCGTACGCCCCTCCATGACCACTTTGGAAATGCGCCCCGCCTTCACTTCATCAATGAACTGCGAGTATTCGACTGCACCGGTCGCAACCTGGCGATTGTTGAACTGGTTGAAAACCGTCATCAGCACCAAGCCAATAACCAGCCAGATTGCGAGGTTTTTGAACATGTTGTTCAAGCTTGCTCTCCTTCTACAGCGTAGAGCGATAAAAATGCCATTTTAAACAAACTCTCAGCGTAATGCTCGGCCAAGCAAATAAAGCTCGGGACTGCGATCACGCGAAGCATCCGGTTTCCGCACTGCAACAGCCTTGAACGTTTCACGCATCGAGCGCAGGAACGTCTCGTAATCAGACCCTTGGAAAACTTTGACCAGAAAAGCGCCATCCGGTTTCAAATGGGCTCGGCAAAACTCAAGGCCCAGTTCGGCCAAGTGCATCACGCGCGCCTGATCAACCAAGGGCACTCCAGACATATTGGGGGCCATATCCGACATTACAAGCCCCACCCGACGGTCGCCGAGTTTTTCTTCCAACTGATGCAGTACTTCGTCTTCGCGGAAATCCCCCTGGATGAAGAGAACACCGTGGATAGGCTCCATTTCGAGCAGATCGAGGGCGAAGACCAGACCTTGGTCGCCGACACGCTTGACTGCAACCTGAGACCAGCCGCCGGGCGTCGCCCCGAGGTCGACCACCACTTCGCCGCGTTTAAGTAACAGGTCCTTGTCGTCAATCTCCATCAACTTGAAGGCAGCCCTGGAACGCCAGCCTTCTTTCTTGGCCAACTGAACGTAGGGGTCGTTGACGTGCTCGCGCATCCAAGCTTTGCTGGTTCTGGTTCTCTTCATTCGGTAAAATGCCGTTTTTGAAAGGTTATTCCATGCTGCAATTATCGTCTGCTGAGCGCCGCGCTCTGCGCGCCCAGGCACACAACCTCAATCCAGTCGTTTCGATCGCCGAAAATGGCCTTACCGAAGGCGTCCTCAAGGAAATCGACAACTGCCTGAAGGCCCACGAGCTGATCAAGATCCGTGTCTATGGCGACAGCCGTGAAGACCGTATCACGTATTACGAACAGATCTGCTCCCAACTCGAGGCTGCGCCAGTCCAGCACATCGGCAAGCTGCTCGTCGTTTATCGTCACAGCCTGGAAAAGGCTGCCGCCGAAGCCAAGAAAAACGCGCCAGCACACTCCCCCGCTGCGCCCCGCCGTACCAAGCGTAGCCACCAAGGCTGATTACTTCAGTCCGCGCCCGCTCCACACCACCAGCCACAGCCCCAGCAGACTTTGCATCAGGTAGAGAATGCTGGAAATCCCGTGCCACGCGGCAAAACGGTCGCGCAGCACACTTGCCATCACTTCACGCGGCAAGGCATCGGCCTTCAACTGTGCCATCAGTGGCTGGATACCAAACTGACTGGCGGCGGCCAGCAAACCCATGAACAGAACCAGCCAGAAGATGGCACTCTTGAAAAATCTTGTACCTGAACGGATCAGCGTGAACACGATCAGGTAAGCGGCACAGCCAAGGCTGATCCAGCCCATTAGGGCAAACAGCTTGCCGGCGACCATGCCGGCCAGTTGCCGCTCACCCAGACTGGAAAAAAGCATCGGTGCCGCAATGTAACCGATGGCCCATAGCCCACCAACCCACAAAGCAATCGTGACTAGATAGAGGGCATCGGCAAGACGGCGCATGACTGATTAATTATTCGTAGCGGACGTCAATGATTTCGTATTCGCGCACACCACCCGGTGCCTGAACCTGGGCGATATCACCGGCATATTTGCCGATAAGCGCCCGGGCAACCGGTGAATTCACGGAAATTTTGCCGTTCTTGATGTCAGCCTCATCTTCGCCAACGATCTGATAGGTGACGCTGTCGCCGGTGTCCTGGTCCTCCATTTCGACAGTTGCCCCGAACACGCAGCGACCGTCCGCATCAAGCATTTTCGGATCGATGATCTGGGCATTCGACAGCTTTCCCTCGACTTCCTGGATACGCCCTTCAATGAAGCCCTGACGCTCCTTGGCGGCATCATATTCGGCATTTTCCGACAAGTCGCCATGCGAACGCGCCTCAGCAATCGCCGCCACCACGTTAGGACGATCAATGGTTTTCAGGCGATGAAGTTCCTCACGCAGTTTCTCTGCACCGGTCACGGTCAACGGTACTTTGCTCATATTTTTTCCAGCAAAAGCAAAACCGCCGGCGCCCGGAAAGGGGCTACCCGGCGGTTCGGGTTGGTTTTAGTGAAGCTGCGAATGCAGCGCCTGGATCGGATACACCACAAGTTCACCTAGATGGCGGATACCTTCAGCAGCCGCTTCCGCCCCCCAGATCGTCGTATACATGGTCACCCGTGCCTGCAGGCCTGAAGTACGGATCGAACGCGAATCATTAATCGCACCACGCTTTTCTTCCACAGTATTGATGATCAGGGCGATTTCGTCGTTCTTGATCATATCGACGACATGTGGACGGCCTTCGGTAACCTTGTTGACCTGCTGCACCGGCAGGCCGGCCGCCTCAATGGCGTGCGCCGTGCCGCGCGTGGCTGACAACTGGAAACCGGCATCATGCAGATGGCGTGCGATCTCGATGGCCTTGGCTTTGTCGCTATCCTTGACCGACAGGAAGACCTTCCCTGACCGCGGTAACTTGACGCCAGCCGCTAGCTGCGACTTGACAAAGGCCTCGGCAAAGGTCACGCCGACGCCCATAACTTCCCCAGTGGACTTCATTTCCGGACCGAGAATGGTATCGACGCCAGGGAACTTGACGAAGGGGAAAACGGCCTCCTTGACCGAGAAATACGGTGGGATAACCTCCTTCGCCACGCCCTGCTCCTTGAGGCTGCGGCCGGACATGCAGCGCGCGGCAATCTTGGCCAGCTGCAGGCCGGTGGCCTTCGAGACGTAGGGCACGGTTCGTGAGGCACGGGGATTGACTTCCAGGACGTAGACATCGTTGTCCTTGATCGCGAACTGGACATTCATCAGACCGCAGACATTTAGGGCCTTGGCCATCAGCTTGGTTTGGCGGCGCAGTTCATCCTGCACAGCGGCGGATAGCGAGTACGGCGGTAGCGAGCAGGCCGAGTCACCGGAGTGCACGCCGGCCTGCTCGATGTGTTCCATGACGCCGCCGATGATCACTTCTTCGCCATCGGACAGAGCATCGACGTCGCACTCGACAGCGTCGTTCAGGAAGCGATCGAGGAGCACCGGCGAATCGTTGGAAACCTTGACCGCTTCACGCATGTAGCGCTCGAGGTCCTTCTGTTCATGAACGATCTCCATGGCCCGGCCACCGAGCACGTAGGATGGACGAACCACCAGCGGATAGCCGATTTCCTGCGCCAGACGGAGCGCATCCTCTTCGGTGCGGGCAGTGCGGTTGGGCGGCTGCTTCAAACCAAGGTCGTGCAGTAGTTTCTGGAAGCGTTCGCGGTCTTCGGCGATGTCGATGGATTCCGGAGTCGTACCGATGATCGGCACGCCGTTGGCTTCCAGAGCCAGCGCCAGTTTCAACGGAGTCTGGCCGCCGTACTGTACGATGACGCCGACCGGTTTTTCGATGGCGCAGATTTCCAGCACGTCTTCCAAGGTCAGCGGCTCGAAATACAGACGGTCGGAAGTGTCGTAGTCAGTGGACACGGTTTCCGGGTTGCAGTTGACCATAATGGTTTCGTAACCGTCTTCGCGCATGGCCATGGCGGCATGTACGCAGCAGTAGTCGAACTCTATGCCCTGGCCGATGCGGTTCGGACCGCCGCCCAGCACCATGATTTTCTTCTTGTCAGTCGGCTGAGCCTCGCACTCATCCTCGTACGTCGAGTACATATAAGCCGTGCCGGTGGCGAATTCCGCAGCGCAAGTATCGACGCGCTTGTAGACCGGGCGCACCTTCAACTCATGGCGACGCTCGCGGACGGCGGCTTCGCTGGTCTTGGTCAGATGGGCCAGACGGCGATCGGCGAAGCCCTTGCGCTTCAGGTAGCGCAGCTCTTCGGCCGAGAAGGATGCCAGTTCGCGCTTCTCGATCTGCAGTTCCAGATCGACGATTTCCTTAATCTGAACCAGGAACCACGGGTCGATCTTGGTCAATTCGAAAACCTTCTCAACGGTCATGCCGACACCGAAGGCATCGGCGACGTACCACAGACGGTCCGGCGACGGACGGGCCAGTTGTTCATCAATAGTTTCCGGATCGACCGACTTCAGGTTGAAGCCATCAACACCGACTTCCAGGCCGCGCAGCGCCTTCTGCAGCGATTCCTGAAAGGTGCGGCCGATGGCCATCACTTCACCGACCGACTTCATCTGCGTGGTCAGCGTCGAATCAGCCTGGGGAAATTTCTCGAAAGCGAAACGTGGCACCTTGGTGACGACGTAGTCGATCGACGGCTCGAACGACGCCGGCGTCTTGCCGCCGGTGATGTCATTGGCCAGCTCGTCGAGCGTATAGCCGACAGCCAGCTTGGCGGCGATCTTCGCGATTGGGAAGCCGGTAGCCTTGGAGGCCAAGGCCGACGAACGCGAAACGCGCGGGTTCATCTCGATGACGATCATCCGACCGTCCTTCGGATTGATCGAGAACTGCACGTTGGAGCCGCCGGTATCGACACCGATTTCGCGCAGCACGGCGATCGAGGCGTTACGCAGGATCTGGTATTCCTTGTCGGTCAATGTCTGGGCCGGTGCGACGGTGATCGAGTCGCCAGTGTGCACCCCCATCGGGTCGAGGTTTTCGATCGAGCAGATGATGATGCAGTTGTCCGCCTTGTCGCGAACAACTTCCATTTCGTATTCCTTCCAACCGAGCAACGACTCTTCAATCAGCAGTTCGTTGGTCGGCGAGGCTTCGAGACCTCGCTTGCAGATGGTCTCGAACTCTTCCATGTTGTAGGCGATGCCGCCGCCCGTGCCGCCGAGCGTGAAGGACGGGCGGATGATGGTCGGGAAGCCGATCGCGGCCTGCACCTGGTAGGCCTCTTCCATGCTGTGAGCCGTGGCCGACTTGGCGGAACCAAGACCAATCTTGGTCATCGCATCCTTGAATTTCTGGCGGTCCTCGGCCTTGTCGATGGCCTCCTTCGAGGCTCCGATCAGTTCGACGCCGAATTTGGCCAGCACGCCTTCGCGGTCGAGGTCGAGGGCGCAATTCAGCGCAGTCTGGCCTCCCATGGTTGGGAGCAGCGCATCCGGACGCTCCTTTTCGATGATCTTGGCGACGACCTGCCAAGTAATTGGCTCGATGTAGGTCACATCGGCCATTTCCGGGTCGGTCATGATGGTCGCAGGGTTGGAGTTAACCAAGATGACCTTGTAACCCTCCTCGCGCAGCGCCTTGCAGGCCTGCGCACCGGAATAGTCGAATTCGCAGGCCTGACCAATGATGATCGGGCCCGCGCCAATAATCAAAACACTCTTTATGTCTGTACGTTTCGGCATTTCTTTACTCTCGCCTTATTGCGCCGGCTGCAGCGCGGCAACACCACGCGTCATGGTGTCCAGGAAGCGGTCAAACAGGTAGGCCACGTCGTGCGGACCGGGGCTGGCCTCGGGGTGCCCCTGGAAGGAGAAGGCCGGCACGTCGGTGCGGGCGATGCCCTGCAGGGAACCATCAAATAGCGAGACATGCGTGACCCGCAGATTAGCCGGCAGCGAATCGATATCGGCAGCAAAACCGTGGTTCTGGCTTGTAATCAGCACTTGGCCCGTATCCATATCCTTGACCGGGTGGTTGGCACCGTGGTGACCGAACTTCATCTTGGCCGTCTTGGCACCGGAGGCCAGCGCCAGCAACTGGTGGCCGAGGCAAATACCGAAGGTTGGCACGCCGCGTTCGAGGAATTCGCGAATGGCGGTGATAGCGTAGTCACACGGCTCCGGGTCTCCCGGGCCATTGGATAGGAAAACCCCGTCTGGGTTCATGGCCAACACCTCGGCGGCTGGTGTCTGGGCCGGCACCACGGTCAGTCGGCAGCCGCGCTCGGTCAACATGCGCAGAATGTTGCGCTTAACACCAAAATCGTAAGCTACGACATGGAAACGCGGCTCGGCGGCCGGTTTATAGCCTTTCAGGGTCCATTCGGCTTCGGTCCACGGATAGCTCTCCTTGGCAGAAACCACCTTGGCCAGATCCATGCCGCTCAAGCCCGGGAAGGCGCGCGCCATGGCCAGCGCCTTGGACTCGTCGACCTCACCAGCCAGGATGCAACCGGCTTGGGCGCCCTTCTCGCGAAGAATACGGGTCAGCTTGCGAGTGTCGATACCCGCAATGGCGACGATAGCGTGCTTCTTCAGGTAGGACGACAGGTCATCCTGCGTACGCCAGTTAGACGCAACCAGCGGCAAGTCGCGGATGACTAGGCCGGCAGCGTAGTTAGCATTGGATTCAAAATCCTCCGCGTTGCAACCGGTATTACCGATATGCGGGTAGGTCAGGGTGACGATCTGGCGACAATAGGACGGATCGGTAAGAATCTCCTGGTAGCCAGACATGGCGGTATTGAACACCACTTCGCCACTGGTTACGCCATCAGCGCCGATGGATTGGCCCTTGAAAACTGTTCCGTCGGCGAGGGCGAGAACGGCGGGTGTGAATGAGGGCAGCAGTGACACGTCGGCTCTCCAAATATTTTCTGCTTATTCATGTGCCAAGCGGGAAGGCTTGCGCCTCCCCGCTTGTGCTTTTTAACCTTCCTATTTTAGCTGAAAAGTGCCTTTTCAGGCAAATTCAAGGGATTACACGCGTCTCTACGTAACGGGAAAAAGTCGGCTTGAGAAGCCCCATCTCATCGACCAAAGCACCGTAGAGCCGACGACACGCAGCCCAGTCGACATTCTCCACGGTGAACGCGGCCTGTTCGATCTCCATCGCCTGCCGCCTGGCATGCTCGGCGTGAAACATGGCCAGCAGGCTCTTCAAGGTGTGGGCATGCATACGGGTCTCATGGGCATTGGCGGCATCGATGGCCGTACGCAGACGCCCAAGGTGAGCATCCCACTCCCCTAACAGCATGCCAGCCATGGTAACCAACAATTCCGGCTCACCGATATCCTGGAGAGCAGCCCCCAGATCTAGACGCGTGGAAACACCGGCTAACGGAGCGCTATCCTCGACAAAAGTGCCCCCCCCCCCTCCCGCTGCCCGTGCCAAGGCAGCATAAAGATCATCCGGACGCAGAGGTTTGGCGACATAATCATTCATCCCCGCCTCGAGACAGCGCTCACGATCCGAGGCCATAACATTGGCCGTCATTGCTATGATATAAAC
>JAGWUW010000623.1 GCA_028868235.1 Betaproteobacteria bacterium
AATGTCGGTTCGGGCGGCGCTAAGGGCGCGGATCCGGAACCAATGATGGAAATGAATATGACGCCCCTCATCGACGTGATGCTGGTGCTGATTATCATGATGATCATCACGATTCCTAAGGCTAACCACTCGGTGAACTTGAACATGCCGGTCGGCACCCCGCCGCCACCGACCAAGGAACCGGTCGTGGTCACCATCGACGTGGACTTCGACGGTACGATTCTGTGGGACAATGCGGTCATTCCGGACCGTCACTCCCTGGAAGCGAAACTGATGGATGTGGCGGCGCAAGCCGACCAGCCGGAAGTGCACCTGCGGCCCAACAAGCTGGTGTCGTACAAGGTTGTGGCAGGCGTGATGGCTTCGGCCCAGCGTCTGGGCGTGACCAAGATTGGCCTGGTCGGCAACGAGCAGTTCCAGTAAGAAGTTGTTTCAAAATGACCATGGCGAGGCGTGGCGCCGACGACAGTGCGCCTGCACGGCAAGGCGCCACAACGAAGCCATGGGCTTTTTGAAATGACTTCCGCAGTACGTCCCTTTACACGAACGATAGGCAGGATTATCCTGCCTATTTTCGCATTTTGAAGAAAGATTTCTCCCCATGACCAAGTTTCGTCTCGCTCATCTCGGCCTGGTAATGGCCGCTATCGGTTTCACCGCAGCAGCCCCCATCGTTGGCCTGAGCCCGGTCGCCTACGCGGCCGAAACGGTGCGCGCGGAAATCGGCAAGCCCCTGCAGGAAGCGCAGAAACTGGCACAGGCAGGCAAGAACAAGGAAGCGCTGGCCAAGCTGAAAGAGGCCGACGCCGTGGGCGGCAAGACCCCCAACGAAATCTACATGATCGAGCGCACGCGCGCCTCGGCCGCAGCCGCCGCCGGCGATAACGACGCCGCCGCCAAGGCCTTCGAAGCCGTGATCAACTCCGGCAAGCTGTCCGCAGCCGAAGCCCCCAAATTCACCCAGGCCCTGGCCGGCATCTACTACCGCGCCAAGGACTACCCGAAAGCCATCATCTGGATCCAGCGTTCGCTCAAAGACAGCGACAATCCCCAGATGCGCGAACTGCTGGTGCAGACCTACTACATCAGCGGCAAGTACGCGGAAGCGGCCAAGGAACTGCAATCGTCGCACGCCAACAGCGAAGCGTCGCTGCAGATGCTGGCCAACATCCAGCTGAAACAGAACGACAAGGCCGGCTACGTGCAGACCCTGGAAAAACTGGCCGGTTCCTATCCGAAGACCAGCTACTGGGCCGACCTGCTGAACCGCGTGTCGGGCAAGCCTGGCTTCTCGGGCACCCTGTCGCTGGACGTGCTGCGTCTGCGCCTGGCCAACGGCCTGCTGTCCAAGCCGGGCGAATACATGGAAATGAGCCAGCTGGCCCTGCAGGCCGGCAATGCGGCTGAAGCGCTGAAAGTGATCGACCAGGGCTACAAGAAGGGCGTGCTCGGCGTCGGCGCCGATGCGCCGCGCCACCAGCGCCTGAAAGACCTGGCGGTGAAGACGGCCGCCGACAACGAAAAAACGGCGGCGGCGCAGGAAGCGGAACTGACCAAGAACAAGGATGCCGATGGTCTGAGCAACC
>JAGWUW010000624.1 GCA_028868235.1 Betaproteobacteria bacterium
GGAGGCGTTGTGCAAGGTCAGGATAGCTGGGAAGAAATCAAGCAGGACATCGAAAAGTTCGTTCAGGAACAAGGTCGTCGGCCGCGCATCATGATCGCCAAACTGGGTCAGGATGGTCATGACCGAGGCGCCAAAGTCGTTGCCACGGCATTCGCCGATCTAGGTTTCGACATCGACATGGGGCCACTCTTCCAAACCCCGGAAGAAGCTGCCCGCCAAGCCATTGAAAACGATGTGCATGCTATCGGCGTCTCGTCGCTAGCCGCCGGCCACAAGACACTGCTGCCGGCGCTTGTTAAAGCCCTCAAGGACCAGGGTTCGGACGACATCATCGTGTTCGCGGGCGGCGTGATTCCGGCGCAGGATTACGACACGCTTTACAAAGCTGGCGCCAAAGCGATATTTGGCCCGGGCACTCGCATCGAGGATTCGGCGCGTAGCGTGCTGGCCGAGATCCGCAAGGCACAGGCCAAGTAAACCCAATCAGCGCATGAACGCGATGTCGCCCGCAGAAGTCACTCCGCTCACCGACGCCGACCAGGCGCTGGTCGCAGGTGTGCTCGCGGGTGAGCGCCGTGCGCTGGCCAAAGCGATCACGCTGATCGAATCGACTCGGGACGATCATCAGGCCCGAGCACAACAGGTGCTTAACGCGCTGTTGCCGAAAACCGGCAACGCCATCCGCATCGGTATCTCGGGCGTCCCTGGCGCCGGTAAATCGACCTTCATTGAAGCGCTGGGCATGTGGCTCATCAAGCAAGGCCACAAGCTCGCCGTGCTCGCGGTCGACCCTTCGTCTAGCGTCTCGGGCGGTTCGATTCTGGGCGACAAGACGCGCATGGAACAATTATCGGCGCGTGAAGAAGCCTTCATCCGCCCCAGCCCGTCGTCAGGGTCGCTCGGCGGTGTCGCCGAAAAAACCCGCGAAGCCATGCTGCTCTGTGAAGCTTCGGGTTACGACGTCATCATCATTGAGACAGTCGGCGTTGGCCAGTCGGAAACGACCGTTGCCGGCATGGTCGATATGTTCTGTCTGCTGCAATTGCCGAACGCGGGTGATGATCTGCAGGCCATCAAAAAGGGCATCGTCGAAATCGCCGACCTCGTGATCATCAATAAAGCCGATATCGATCCGCGGGCTGCGGCAGTCACTGCGGCCCAATGGAAAAACGCCCTGACGCTGCTGCGCCCGACCAGCCCGAACTGGCAGCCGCCGGTCATCGCGCTAAGCGCCCTGCACCACGAGGGGATCGAAAAATTCTGGGAAGCGATCGACAATTACCGTAAGGCCTTGGTGCCAACCGGTGAGTTTGATGCGCGCCGCCGCCATCAGGCACAAGCCTGGATGTGGAGCCTGATCGATTCGGGTCTACGCCGCGCCTTTCACGCCAACCCGACCGTGCTCAGCAACCTGCCCGCCATACGTCAGGCCGTTGACGAAGCACGCCAAACGCCCACTTCGGCCGCACGCCAACTATTAGGCGCATTTCTTGGCACGACCCTTGCACAAACATTGCCAACATCCTCTGGTCTTGGCGCGTAATTCCGGATATTACCTAAGGAGTCCCACTATGCACGACATCAT
>JAGWUW010000625.1 GCA_028868235.1 Betaproteobacteria bacterium
TCAAGGACGGCATCGTCTCCCATATCTCCTGGCTCGACGAGGAAATCAAGAATCTCAGCAAGAAGATTCGCGACCACATCGACAGCGATTCGGATTTGAAGGACCGGAAGGTCCTGCTGGACAGGACCTGTCAGAAATTCTGTGTGCGGGGCCAGAATTCGTAGTTAGGTAATTGCGTTCGTAAAGCGCTCGCCGAACATGATGGCGAATTGGTTGGCAGCCTGCTTCCAGGTACGCTGCGGCATCTTCCAATCTTTCTCGATATTGCGCAAGGCCAGATACAGTAGTTTGGTCGCTGCTTCGTCGCTGGGGAAGTGGCCGCGGTTCTTGACGATCTTACGCAGGCGCATATGCAAGCTTTCAATGGCGTTGGTCGTGTAGATGATCGTGCGCACTTCTGGCGGATAGGCAAAGAAGGGAATCACTTGCTGCCATTGGCGCCGCCACATTGCAGCCACGGTCGGAAATTTGGTGCCCCACGGGCCCGCCGCAAACGCATCGAGAGCCGCTTCAGCCAGATCCGCGTTGGCGGCCTGGTAGACGGGTTTCAAGGCCGCCGCCAGTTCCTTGCGATCCTTCCAGGCCGCAAGCGTCGTCGAATTGCGGATCAGGTGCACGATGCACGTCTGGATCTGTGCCTGGGGATAGACCGCCTCAATGGCCTCGGGGAAGCCGCGCAGGCCGTCGACGACGGCGATCAGGATGTCGTCCAGGCCGCGGTTTTTCAGTTCATTGAAAACCTTCAGCCAGAACTTAGCTCCCTCAGTTTGCTCGATCCACAGGCCCAGCACTTCCTTGCGGCCGTCGGCGCGAATGCCCAAGGCCAGGTACACGGCCTTGTTTTTGACAGTACCTTCGTCTCGGATTTTCAGGCGCAGCGCATCGAAGTAGACGATCGGATACATCGCTTCGAGTGGACGCTGCTGCCACTGCGTGACTTCCTCCAGCACCTCGTCGGTGATGGTTGAGATCAGGTCCGGCGACACTTCGGTGCCGTACAGCTCCAGCAGATGCCCCTGAATTTCGCGCACGCTCATCCCGCGCGCGTACATGCTGATGACGTGATCGTCGAAGCCCGGCATACGGCGCTGATGCTTGGCAACCAGCTTGGGCTCGAAGCTCGACAAGCGATCACGTGGGATGTCCAGATTCAGCTCGCCGCCCGGCGTCAGAACTTTTTTCGGACTGCTGCCGTTACGGTGGTTCTTGCTGCCTTCGCCCTCGCTGGCAAGATGATGGCTCAGCTCGGCCGACAGCATGCGTTCGGCCAGCATCTTTTTCAATTGCCCGGCCAGACCGGATTCGCCGAGGATCGATTCGGCGTCCTTGTTTTCAACCTGGGCAAGCAACTGGTCGATCAGCTCGACCGGGAACGGGTATGCTGCTTTCTGTTTTTTGGGCTTCTTAGTGGTCATTACGTCGGTCATGGAACAGTCCTTTCGGCATTATTTCATGACCCCGTTTCACACAGAAAATCTGACAGGCTCTGTCCAGCAGGACCTTCCGGTCCTTCAAATCCGAATCGCTGTCGATGTGGTCGCGAATCTTCTTGCTGAGATTCTTGATTTCCTCGTCGAGCCAGG
>JAGWUW010000626.1 GCA_028868235.1 Betaproteobacteria bacterium
CAGCACAAAACAATTCGTAGGCAATGGTTCCGGCTGCCGCAGCAACCTCGTCAGCAGGAACCTTGCCGGCAGAGCCATTTCCCCACAAGGTCACCAGAGCGCCAATGTCGGCATCCGGAATATCAGTCAGATCACAGGCCAGCATGTCCATCGACACCCGCCCGACGATACGTGTCCTGCGCCCCAGTACAGCTATCGGCGTACCGGTCGGCGCATGGCGCGGGTAGCCGTCGGCATAGCCGCAGGCGACGACACCAATGCGCATTGGCCGCTCGGCCGTGAATGTACCGCCATAACCCACACGCTCCCCAACGGCCAGCTCCTGGATACCAATGATGGCACTCTCCAGCGTCATGGCTGTCTGCAGACCAAGTTCGTCAGCACTCTGGTTGGCGAAGGGGCTGGCACCGTAGAGCATGATGCCAGGGCGTACCCAGTCGCCATGCGCATCGGGATGGCGCAGGATGGCCGCCGAATTTCCCAGGCAGACCGGGCCGCTCCAATCCCCGGCTAGGTTGCGGAAGCGCTCCAGTTGCCAAGATACACCGCGCTCGCCATCGGCTTCAGCAAAGTGGGTCATCAAGGTGATATCGACCGGCAACTGACGCAAAATTTCCAGGGCTCCAGGTAAGTTCGCTGCCGTGAAACCCAGGCGGTTCATGCCGCTATTCAGCTTCAGACACACCGCAACCGGTGCTGAAAACTGGCTGTTGCGCACCAGCAATTCGAGTTGTTCCGGGCAATGAATGACCGTGGTCAGACGGTGTTCAACAACGGCTCGCACATCGCGGACGCTGAAGATACCTTCAAGCAGCAGGATCGGCTGCGTAACTCCTGCCTCGCGCAAGGCGACAGCATTTTCGCACTCCAGCATGGCGAAACCGTCTGCCTCGCTAAGTAAGGCATCGATGGCACGCCATTGTCCGTGACCGTAGGCATTGGCCTTGATGACGGCCCACGCACGGGAATTGGGGGCATATCGTTTGGCCAACCGGTAATTGTTACGGATCGCCGCCGGTGCAATACGCACACGGATAGGGCGCGAAGTCTTCATAAACCCATTTCTTTCAACTTGCTCTTGGCAAACTCGATAAAGGTCGCACTCAGGCGCGACTGGAAGCGGTCTTGCGGAAAAACCAGATAAAGGCTGCGCGTCAGCGGCGGTTTGAGCGGGATCGAGACTAGTTCGCCGAGTTGCAATTCCTTCTCAACTACGGCCCGCGATACGATGGCGAACCCCAGACCGGTCGACACGACGCCTTTCAATGCTTCCGGGCTGCCCAACTCCATCTGCATCTTCAGGCTGTCCGGTGCAACATGGTGGCTGCGGAAGTAGGCATCGGTAATCTCACGCGTCCCCGAACCCGGCTCGCGGGAGATGAATTCATATTCGGTCAACGCCTTGGGGGTGATGGATTTCATTTCGGCTAACGGATAATCCGGCGCGCAGATTACGCGCAACTCATCCTCGCAGCAGATCTGGCTGGTCAATCCACCCAGTTTGGCGGGAGCCTCGATCAGTCCGATATCGATCGTGTGCTCCGCAACCCGGTTCTCGATGCTTTCCGAGTTAGCCACAA
>JAGWUW010000096.1 GCA_028868235.1 Betaproteobacteria bacterium
GAACCAGGAATATCCCGTCAGCCAGAGTGCAGTCATTCCTTGGAATATAGAGAACTTCAGTTCGCTAAAGAAAGGCCAAACATGCTAGCGGCTACACAGTGCGCGTGCGAGACATCCAACCAAGCCAACGCCGAACGGCAGGTATCAGTGTGGATCAGCCATTACTCCCGAAAGTCTTAATGGCTGTTCTTGGCTGCGTGCTGCCTGATGACATTCGGCAATTGGGTTTTCCGGACTTGGTTTTTCGGCTTGGTGGGCAACTGGCAGATATAATTGGTTGCATCACAACGCCTCAGGTAAGCCCATGAAAAACGTGTACCCATGTGTGTACCCATGGCAAATGTCGAATAAACGGAAGTCACTAGTGGCGGGCCTTTGCGCCTTCTACTCCTGATTTAGATCCACCCCAGGACCGTCATGCAACTCGCTGGCGCCGCCTCATCCCTTTCACCCACGGCGCTGGCACAACGCTTCATTCTGGGTTGGTTGGCAGTGATCCTGTCGGCGGGGGCGCTGGCCGCCTACCTGCTGATGGCTGGCCTTGAGCAGCAGCGCCAGCAAACGCTGCAGGCTACCGAGAACCTTGCCGTGCTGGTCGAACGGGACGTGGCTGCATCGTTTGAAAAGGTCGATCTGCTATTGCGCGACGCCATCGACCTATATGTCGAGCGCACGGCCCTCGGTGCGGGGGCGCCGCAGGCGATGGAGAAATTTCTGACTCGCCAGCGCGAGCGCTGGCAGCCGTTACGCGTTCTTCGCATTACTGATGCCCGCGGGGTATCCATTGCCGGTTTCGGTGGTGGCGCCGGGGATGGGCTAGCAGTTGAAGACCGCGATTATTTCAGGCGTCTGCGTGACGATCCTTCGCTCAATCGAGTGATTTCCAAGCCGCTGCTCGGCCGGGTGACCGGCCAATGGGTGATCGTTGTTGCGCGGCGCCTGCCTGACGTGGCAGGCGAGTTTTCCGGCATCGCCTATGCGAGTATAGATCTGGATTATTTTCAGCAATGCTTTGCCGGTCTGCGCATTGGCGATGCCGGCTCTATTGCCCTGCGCGATGCGGACCTGGCCTTGCTGGTGCGGATTCCCCGGGATGAAGCACTTGCCGAACGCGGGTCGACCAAGGTCTCGCAGGATTTCAGGCAGAAATTGGCGGAGAATCCTAGCGGCGGTACCTATATCTCCGGAGGCACTAGCATCGATGGTGTTCACCGTCTGCACAGCTATCGCTTCAATCCCGATTACCGCTTTTACATCAATGTCGGCATTCCCGAGGATCATTATCTCCAGCCTTGGCAGGGCCAACGGCGTGGCATATTAGTGATACTCGTTCTGTTCGTCGCGTTGAGCGGTGGCGCCCTGTTCATGATGCATCGTTATGCCAGCCATCTCGGGGAACGCGAGCGCATGTTACGGACCATCTTCGATACTTCGGATGGAGCAATCTTTCTGGTCAATGCCGAGGGGCGGATTGTGCTGGCTAACGAGCGCATGTCTGCGATGTGGGGGGTGCCGATGAACGAGCTGGTCGGTGGCGAATACGTCGCGCTGGTCCATCCAGATGAGCGGGTTCTCGGCCGGGAAAAGATGCTGAAGCTAATGGCCAGCGAAATTCCCTTCGTCAGGCTGGAACGGGAATATGTTCGGCGCGATGGCACGATGTTCTGGGGTTTCCTGTGTGGACGCCGTCTCCTTGACGAAAATGGCAATTTTATCGGACTGGTCGGTCTGATTGCCGATATCGACGAGCCGAAACGCAACGCGCAGGAATTGGAAAATTATCGCCAGCACCTTGAGGCGTTGGTTCGCGAGCGTACGGCGCAACTCGAACAGGCCAAGGACGCCGCTGAGTCGGCCAATCGTGCCAAGAGCGCTTTCCTGGCGAACATGAGCCACGAAATCCGGACGCCGATGAATGCCATTATTGGTCTGACCCATCTGCTCAAGCGCGATGGCGTCACACCCCGGCAGGCTGACCGGCTCGACAAGATGATGAGCTCGGCCGAACATTTGCTGGCGATCATCAACGACGTGCTCGATATTTCCAAGATCGAATCGGGCAAGCTGGTTCTCGAATCGAGTCCCTTCCGTGTCGTCGACGTCGTTGAGCGCCTGGTCGGCCTGAATATCGACAAGGTACAGGCCAAGGGCCTGAGTTTTCGCACTCAGGTCGGTAGCCTGCCACCGGTACTGGTCGGCGACCGCACGCGCCTCAGTCAGGCGCTGCTCAACTATGTCAGTAACGCCATCAAATTTACCGAGTCGGGGAGCATCATGTTGCGTGCTTCAGTACTCGAAGAGGATGAGCGCAGCCTGATGGTTCGGTTTGAGGTCCAGGATAGCGGTGTCGGTATTGCCGGTGATGTCTTGCCACGTCTCTTCCGTCCTTTCGAGCAGGCAGACAACTCGACAACACGCCAATATGGCGGTACCGGGCTCGGCCTAGTCATTACGCAGCGTCTGGTTGAACTGATGGGGGGGCAGGCTGGCGTTGAGAGCAAACCGGGCGAGGGAAGCACTTTCTGGCTGACAGCGCGCTTCGGCAAGCCGGGGACTGTCGAGGCGCCCGCTGGAGCAGCCGTCGCGCCATCTGGGAGCGAGCCTTTGTGCAAAGGGCGGGCACCCCGTCTCCTGCTCGTCGAAGACGAGCCTCTGAACCGCGAGGTGGCGACTGAGTTGCTGGATGACATCATCGGCGCCAAACCCGATGTGGCCGAAAGTGGCGAGGCCGCTTTGGCTAAGGTGCAGACAGGAACCTACGATCTTATCCTGATGGATGTGCAGATGCCGGGAATTGATGGATTCGAGGCAACCCGTCGTATTCGCTGCTTGCCAGGTTGCGCGCAGCTACCGATCATCGCCATGACCGCCAACGCCTTTGCCGAAGATCGCGCACATTGCCTGGCTGCCGGCATGAACGATCATTTGCCCAAGCCGGTCGATCCGGAGCGGCTGCGCGCGACCCTTCAGCGCTGGCTATCTCGCCCGCTACAATGAGCACTTTGGCGCCATGCGCCAGCTTGCTCGGGGAAAACACATGGCAGGAAATCTTTTTGTCGTCGCCGCACCGTCAGGGGCTGGCAAAACTACGTTGGTCCGCATGCTGCTGGAACAGGAAAGTGGTGTTCACCTTTCGATCTCCTTTACGACGCGTGGGCCGCGCCCCGGCGAACAGAACGGACGCGAATATCACTTTGTCGACACCGTCGAATTCCAGGCTATGATCGCCCGCCAGGAATTCCTCGAATGGGCCGAAGTTCATGGCAACTTCTACGGTACGTCGAAAAAATGGATTGCCGACCAACTGGCCCTCGGCCACGATGTACTGCTTGAAATCGACTGGCAGGGAGCGCAGCAGGTACGCAAGCTGTTTCCGCAGGCGATCGGAATTTTTATCCTGCCGCCATCGATGGAAGAGCTGACCCGCCGCTTGACTGGGCGCGGCACTGACAGCGCAGACGTCATTGCTCGCCGCTTGGCCGCGGCACAAGCCGAGATGCGCCATGTCGGAGAATTCGACTATGTTATTATTAACGACCAGTTGGCTCAGGCACTGGAGGATTTGCGTGCCGTCGTGCGCGCTTCCCGCCTGAGCTTCGGGGTCCAGCGTGCCCGTCACGCTGCCCTGTTCGAAAGATTGATCTGATTTTTGAGGTTTACCATGGCCCGCGTTACCGTTGATGACTGCCTGAAAAGAATTCCGAATCGTTTCCAGATGACCCTGGCCGCTGCACACCGCGCTCGCCAGCTGGCCAACGGCGCCACCCCACTGGTCGATGCCGAAAAGCACAAGCCGACTGTTGTCGCGCTGAAGGAAATGGGTGCGGGCAAAGTCGGTCTGGAAGTGCTGAACCGCGGCCAGGCCTGATTTTTGGGGCGGTGAAGATTGATGGATCCCGCGCCGTCACCTCTGCCGCCCACCTGTGTGGAGCCCGCTTACCGGGTCTTCCTCGATAGTCTCGACTATCTCCCACCTGCCGATGTAGAAAGAATCCAGGCTGCATACACCTTTGCAGCCAAGGCACATGCGCACCAGAAGCGCATGTCAGGCGAGCCCTACATCACTCATCCGCTGGCCGTCGCCGGTGCCGTGGTCGAGTGGCGCATGGACGCTGACGCGATCTGTGCCGCGCTGATGCACGACGTGCTGGAAGATACCGGCACCTCCAAGCACGAGCTTGCGGAAAAATTCGGCAAGGAAGTCGCCGAACTGGTCGACGGCCTGTCCAAGCTCGACAAAATGGAATTCGCCTCCTATCAGGAGGCGCAGGCCGAGAACTTCCGCAAGATGCTGATGGCCATGGCGCGTGATCTGCGTGTCGTGCTCATCAAACTGGCTGACCGTCAGCATAACTTGCAGACGATGTCGGCGATGCGTGCCGACAAGCGCGCCCGCATCGCCCGCGAAACGCTGGAAATCTACGCGCCGATCGCTCTGCGCCTGGGCCTGAACAAGCTGTACCGCGAGTTGCAGGACCTGTCCTTCGAGCTGATCCATCCGCACCGCGCCGAAGTGCTGGCCAAGGCGCTGAATGCCGCCCGCGGCAATCGCAAGGAACTGCTCACCCGCATCCTCGACGGGATTCGCGACAAGCTCGAGCACGCCGGTCTGTGGGCCGACGTCTTCGGCCGCGAGAAGAGCCTGTATTCGATTTTCCGCAAGATGAAGGACAAGCACCTGTCCTTTTCGCAGGTGCTGGATATCTACGGCTTTCGCGTCGTGGTCGACAACGTGCCGACCTGTTACCTGGCGCTCGGCGCCCTGCACAGCCTGTTCAAGCCGGTGCCCGGCAAGTTCAAGGACTACATCGCGATTCCCAAGGCCAACGGCTACCAGTCGCTGCACACGACGCTGATCGGCCCCTACGGCACGCCGGTCGAGGTGCAGATCCGCACCCGTGAAATGCATCATGTTGCCCAAGAGGGCGTGGCTGCCCACTGGCTGTACAAGGACACCGAGGAGTCGAGTGCCGACCTGCAAGTTAAGACGCACAAGTGGCTGCAGTCGCTGCTTGAAATGCAAACCAGCGATTCGTCGGAGTTCTTCGAGAACGTCAAGATCGACCTTTTCCCAGACGAGGTCTATGTCTTCACGCCCAAGGGCAAGATTCTGGCGATGCCGCGCGGGGCGACGGTGGTCGATTTTGCCTACGCGGTGCACACCGACGTTGGTCACCATTGCTCCGCCGCGCGGGTTAATCACGAACTTGCTCCGCTGCGAACAGAACTGCGCAATGGCGATCTCGTTGAAATCATCACCTCACCGCAGACCAGCCCCAATCCGATCTGGCTGACCTATGTGAAGACCGGTCGGGCGCGCAGCAAGATTCGTCATTTCCTGCGCACCATGCAGAACGAGGAGTCGGCACGACTCGGCGAACGTTTGTTGCGCCAGGAGTTGCTTTCTCTCGGGGTGGTGCCGATCTCGATTCCGACTGAAGCCTGGGATGCACTGGTCAAGTCCGGCGGTCAGAAGACGATGGAGGATGTTTACACCGAAATCGGCCTGGGCAAGCGCCTGCCATCGGTGGTCGCTCGCCGCCTGCTGGCCCGCGAGGACATGTCGTCCGATTCGCCGAGTAGCATGACCCTAGCCATCCACGGCACCGAGGGCATGGCGATCCAGTTGGCGCGTTGCTGCCAGCCGATCCCGGGCGATCCAATCATTGGCTCGATCAGGAAAGGTAGCGGCCTGGTCATCCATACTCATGATTGTCCGTCTATCCGCAAGTCGCGCTCGGCCGAACCGCAAAAATGGATCGACGTTGAATGGGAGCCGGAAGAGGGCAAGCTGTTCGACATTCGGATCAATGTCGAGGTCAAAAATGCACGCGGTGTTCTGGCTCAGGTCGCCTCGGCCATCGCGGAAGCCGGCTCGAACATCGAGCATGTGTCGATGGATGCTGACCCGGAGCGTCTGTTTACGACCCTGCGGTTCACTATCCAGGTCGCCCATCGCAATCACCTCGCCGCTGTGATGCGCGGCATGCGCCATATTCCGGAAGTCACCCGGATTACCCGGGAAAGGGGAGGCGAGGCTTGAGAATCCTCGTGCTGGGCGCCGGCGTCGTCGGCACAACGAGTGCGTGGTATCTCTCCCGGGCCGGGCACCAGGTCACGGTGGTCGACCGCCAACCCGTGGCTGGCAACGAAACCAGCTTTGCCAACGGCGGCCAGATATCCGTATCGCATGCCGAGCCATGGGCCAATCCGCATGTTCTGCCCCATGTCATCAAGTGGCTCGGGCGCGAAGATGCGCCGCTACTCTGGCGCTGGCGGGCCGATCCGGCGCAATTGGCCTGGGGGTTGCGTTTCCTGGCCGAATGCCTGCCCGGCAGGACGCGGCGCAACATCGCCGCCATCGTCGCCATGGCCTTGTACAGCCGGCGCAAGCTGCAAACATTGCGGGCCGAACTTGGACTGCAGTACGACCAGCTTGAACGCGGCATCCTGCATGTCTATACCGACCACAAGGATTTTGCCCGGGCGACTGAGGCCGCGCGTCTGATGCGCAGGCTCGGGCTCGATCGGGATACGGTTGATGTCGAGCGCTGCTTGCAGCTGGAACCAGCCTTGGTCGATGCACGCCATTTGCTGGTCGGGGGGGACTACACGCGCTCCGACGAATCGGGGGATGCCCACAAGTTCACCCAGGCCCTGGCGGCACATGCTCAAAGGGCCGGTGTCGAGTTCCACCACGAGACGGTCATCGAACGTATTGCTACCGCTGGCGGTAAGGTTGTCGGTGTGGTCGTGCATAACGGTAACGCGCCGGAGGTGCTTACCGCTGACGCCTATGTAGTGGCGTTGGGCAGTTATTCTCCGTTGCTGCTGCGGCAAATCGGCTACTCGATCCCCGTCTACCCGGCCAAAGGCTATTCGGCGACCTTGACCTTGGCTGAGGAAAACCATGCGCCGACGGTCAGCCTCACCGACGATGAGCGTAAACTGGTTTTTTCGCGCCTTGGCAATCGCCTGCGGGTAGCCGGTACGGCGGAATTCAATGGTTATACGCTCGACCTCAACCCGGTGCGTTGTCAGGCCTTGATCGTGCGGACCCAGCAGTTGTTCCCTCGCCTGCAGACTGTCGGCGAGCCGATCTTCTGGACGGGGTTGCGTCCGGCTACGCCCTCTAATGTGCCACTGATTGGCCGTAGTCACTTCGGTAACCTATGGCTCAATACCGGCCACGGCACGTTGGGCTGGACAATGGCCTGTGGCTCGGCCGCCGCACTGGCTGAGATGATCAGTGGTGCTCTACCCGACCTGGATTTCCCCTTTCTGAAATGCTGATCGATACCCACTGCCACCTCGATGCGGTCGAATTCGATAGCGATCGTGACGAGGTGCATGCAGGGGCGGTGGCCGCCGGTGTAGAAATGATTGTCGTGCCGGCCATCGAAGTACGGGAGTTCGCCAAGACACGGGATGCAGTGGCGCGTCATGCCGGCTGCTTTGCCGCTTACGGCATTCACCCGCTATATGTCATGCAGGCTGATGATGGTGATCCTGCCATTCTGCGTCAGTGGCTTGAACGCGAGCGTCCCGTGGCGGTCGGCGAAATTGGCATCGATCTCTACGTCAGCGACATCGATCCGCAGCGCCAGGAGTTTTTCTTTGTCGAACAACTGAAGCTGGCCCGCGAATTCGATTTGCCCGTGTTGCTTCACGTACGACGTGCTGTCGATCCGATTCTCAAACTACTGCGTCGGTTCCGGGTGCGCGGTGGCATTGCCCACGCCTTCAACGGTAGCCGCCAGCAGGCGGTTGAATTTATCAAACTTGGATTCGCCCTCGGTTTTGGCGGCGCGATGACGTTCAGCGGCTCGACCCGTATCCGTACCCTGGCAGCCGAATTGCCGCTGGAATCCATCGTGCTTGAAACCGATGCACCGGATATTCCGCCGGCTTGGCTGGACGGTGGCCGCAACGAACCGGCCCAACTACCGGCCATTGCCGCCGCTTTGGCTGAGTTACGGGCGATGCCGATCGATCAGGTTGCGACGATTACCTCTGCCAACGCTTTTCGGGTCTTGCCTGGGCTATGCCCGCACAATTTTTGCGGATAATCGATAACGTTTGATTTGCGCTAAAGCAGCATTTGCTTATAGGTGTAGATTGGCTGCCGGAGTTGCCGGGCTTGAGCGAGGACAGGCCCTTGCAGCAAGCCATCGAAGTATTTACCCAGGACAAACAGGGAGTGCCGGTGCCGGATGGGATAAGGGGCCCATCTGGCGCTGGCTGTACTGTGAAGCAGACATATCATGATTG
>JAGWUW010000097.1 GCA_028868235.1 Betaproteobacteria bacterium
GTTATTTGCCTAAGCGATGAGTAAAGGCAGCGACAGCATGGATGAAGACTTCGATGGGCAACCCGAGGAATCCTTGCTGCCGCCAGAGCCAGAAGCGGTTACGCCGGAAATCGAACTGCTCGAGGATGTCACCCAGCTCTATCTGACGGAAATTGGCGCCAAGCCCCTGCTGACGCCAGATGAGGAATTGGCTACCGCGCGGCTGGTGCGCCAAGGAGATTTTGCTGCCCGCCAGCGTATGATCGAGCACAATCTGCGACTGGTCGTGAACATCGCCAAGCATTACCTGAATCGGGGTATACCTTTGCTTGATCTGGTCGAGGAGGGCAACCTCGGCCTCATTCACGCTCTTGAGAAGTTTGATCCGGAACGCGGGTTCCGGTTTTCGACCTATGCAACCTGGTGGATACGCCAGAATATCGAGCGGGGCATTATGAACCAGTCGCGGACCATCCGGCTGCCGGTGCATATTGTCAAGGAAATCAATGTCGTGCTTCGTGCTATTCGACACCTGGAGTCGGCCGATAAGCGGGACTCGACGGTGGAGCGCATTGCTGCATTAATTGACCGACCGGTTGAGGATGTACGGCGCATTCTGTCGCTCAATGAGCATATCGCTTCGCTTGATGCGCCGCTGGAAATCGATCCCAATCACACTATCGGCGAGGTTATTGCAGACGATAGCGGGGCCGACCCGGAATCCTTGCTGCAGGAGAGCGAAGTCGGTTCACTGGTTGATGACTGGTTGGAGCAGCTATCGGAACGCCAGCGTTCGGTCATTGAGCGCCGCTACGGCCTCAATGGGGCAGATGTGGCAACGCTGGACGCCATCGCCACCGACCTTGGTTTGACCCGCGAACGGGTCCGCCAGATCCAGATCGAGGGTCTGGACCGCCTGCGCAAGATCGTCAAGCGCGGCAATATCTCGCGCGATTCTCTGCTGTAGCTGGTAACTGGGCGCATAGCCGGTTACGTATTTCCTCGCCCAACTGAAATACCGACATCGCGTAGAAGCTCGAGCGGTTGTAGCGGGTAATCGCGTAGAAATTCTCGAAGCCCAGCCAGTATTCCGTTTCTTTGCCAGGCGATACCAAGTCGATCAAGGCGGCCATGCCTTGCAGATCTGTAACGGCTCGTACGCCCTTGTCTGCGAGTTCTGCGACCTTTAGGCTGGGCCACAAGCCGGCCTGGATCAGCGCCGGATCTGGTTCCCCGTTGGTGGTGGCTGGCACGGCAATGGCCTGTCCGGCCTGCCAGCCGTGCTGCTCGAGAAAACGAGCGACACTGCCAATGGCGTCGTCGACGCTGTTGCTGAGATCGATACGCTGGTCGCCATCAAAGTCGACAGCATAGCGTCTCTGGCTGCCCGGCATGAATTGGGGGATGCCAATGGCCCCGGCAAATGATCCCTTGATGGCAAGCGGGTCCAGATTGTTTTCCCGGGCCATGAGCAGGAACTGCTCGAGTTCAGTGCGGAAGAATTCGGCACGCGGTGGGTATTTGAAAGCCAGCGTTGCCAGCGCTTCGAGTACTCGGAAACCGCCAGTGTTGCGCCCATACTCGGTTTCGACGCCGATGATGGCGACAATGATTTCCGGTGGTACGCCATACAAGGCGCTGGCCTTGACCAGTGCGCCCTCATTTTCTTGCCAGAAGCGTACGCCGCCGTCGATGCGTCGGTCGTTCAGGAAGCGCGGCCGGTAGCGTTCCCACGAACGTTGTAACGGCGATGTTGGCGGCTTGATCAACTGCAGAACCTTGGCATTCGGTCGAGTCTCGGCAAATTGGCTGAGCAGGGTATCGGCATTGAAACCATGACGTTGTTCCAGGTCACGTGCGAAATCGACCACCGCCGGATCGTCGGCGAAGCTGGTGGATGGCGTGGCTGTATGGGCTAGCGTTGTCGAACAGGCGAGCAGGAGTACGGCAAGGGCATTCTTGAGGTTTAAATCGATCATCGTAATCGCGCGATTGCTTCACGCAGGGGCTTCAGGTTGTCGTTGGATTTGCCGTAACGTACCTGCAGATAGGCGTCGACGACGTTCTGGAAAGTCTCAGCTAGTTCCGGGCATTGTTCCCGCACCCGCTGCGCTACAGCCATCGGCGTTTCCCAGGCCGCGCAGTCTACCTGTCTTCGCGCCAATTGGCCCAGGGCTTTTTGCCAAAGTCGCAGGGCGGGGTCGATGGGGGGAGGGCGATGGAGCGTCCATGCCGCCATGGCCGCAACGAGAAGGGTGCAGATGATACCGAGCAGTGTCGCTAGGCTGCGCCAGTCGGTTTCAGGCAGGCCGAGGCGGGACAGTAGTTCGCGCTGGCGTTGTGGATCGTAGCCGAGAATATGCTGATTCCAGGCATTATTGAGCGCTTCCCACCGATAACGCAGCGTGCGCAACCAGCTGGCCCGCCATTGGACGATGGCAGGCAAGGGCTCACCGAACGGCAGGGCGTCGACGATACCCGTCTCGACCCGGGTGGGCGAGACGGATGCCGTTGGGTCCACACGTACCCAGCCCTGGCCTTCCAGCCAGACTTCAGCCCAGGCATGGGCATCCGATTGTCTGACGACGAGGTAGTCGTCGAGTGGGTTGAGTTCACCGCCTTGGTAGCCACTAACAACGCGGGCGGGAATGCCGGCCGCCCGCATCAGGAAAACGAAGGCACCGGCGTAGTGTTCGCAGAAACCCCGACGGGTCTGGAACAGAAATTCGTCGATGCTATTTTCGCCGAGCAGGGGGGGGTGGAGGGTGTAGGTGAATTCGGTGGCGAACAGCGCCTGTGCTTGGCCGATGATCGATTCCGGGCGATTCTCGATACTTCGCCAGCGTTGAGCGAGGGCGCGCGATTGCGGGTTGATGCCTTGCGGTAGCGCCAGGTTGCGGCGCAGCGTTCGGGGATCTTCGTTGCGGTTGAAGCGGTAATCGAGGCTGGCGGCAAGTTGGAAACGTCGCCGCTCAGTGATGGGCTGGCGCTGTGTCGCCATTAGGGTTGCGTCCAGGGAAACGTTTTCCGGTAGCTGGACGGGCGCATCCAGCGCAAGTATCCAGCGCTGGTTGTTCGGTTCCAGTGTCATTTCGTAGTGGATGGGCGGCGACAGGTTCTCAAGGGTTGCCACTCCACTCCGGCTATCGTGTGGCCGCCAGACCATGCCATCGAAATCTTCCATCACTGGGCCGCGCCAGTACAGCTTGTGTTTGGGCGGCACCGCTTCGGTGAAGTGGCTCCGGAAGGCGATGTCGGCGCTTTGTGCCAGACGGGAAATGCTGCCGGGCGACATCGTATCCGACAGGCCGGTCATGCCGGCGTGGGCGTCCGATGGGAGTCCCCACAGGGGCCCGGATATGCGGGGAAATAGGAGATAGAGCACCAGCATGAAAGGGATGGCCTGCAGGCACAGGATGGCCGCATAGCGCAGCGTCACACTGCTCGTGCAGGCCGGTCCACCATGGAGGCGAATCAGGGTGGCAGTCACCAGCCACAGCGCGAACAGCAGCCAGGCTCCGGTCGGAATACTTTGCGAATAGAGGTAGTGCGTGAGAAGCAGGAAATAGCCGAGTACGACAACCACCACGGCATCCCGCTTTGATTTCAGTTCGAGCAGTTTCATCGCCATGAACACCACGAGCATGGCGACTCCGGCATCGCGGCCAAGCAGCGTGCGGAATTCCATGAAGATGCCACTGCAGCCGACCAGCACCAGCAGGGCTAAAACCCAGCGACCGGGTAGGCGTTCGTCGTTCCTCCACAGGTGGAAGGCCCTGAGCATCAGCAACCCGGCCAGCGCGTTTAGCCAGTAAGCCTGATGCAGGATATGCGGTGCAGTGGTGACCAGTGCGCTGGCAAACAGCCACGGCGTCGCTTGGCGGTCGAGGGCCTGGCGGGCTGAGGTGCTCATATTCGGAATAGGGCGAGGGCTTCCAGGCAGCGCAGGCAGTGAGCATCACCGTTGGAGGGGGGCAACTCCTGGTCGGGCAGGCGGAGGCCATAGACATTGCCAGCCGTTTCGGCAGCGAGTATCCAGCCAGTCAGAACCCCTAGGCGAGCATCCTCCGGTAGCGTGGGGTCGGTGCTCTGCCAATCGACGATTAATTCCTCCTGGGTGCCGCTGGCAAATTTCTTGACCAGCAGCGACCCTTCGCCGCCGTTTCGGGCGCTGGCTTTCCATGCCACGTGGTGGAGCGAGTCGGTGGGTTGTCTGGTACGGAAGCCAGCGAAATCCTCTTGTCCACCTTCGCCGTACGGCATGCTTTCGGCGTGGGAGGGGCTGCTTGCCGGCAAGGGTGAAGAAATCGGTTGTGGGTAGACTAGGCAGCGCATCTCGGGCTGCAAGTAAGCCCAAGCAGTGAACAGGCCAAGCGGGTAGCGGGTCCACAAGCGGATGCGCGGCAGCGCGAGCCAACCACGCTCGGCAGCGTGGAGGGGGACGCGAATCCGGGTTTGGTCGCGCCCGTCTATGGCAGTTACGACCGGGAACTCAGCTTGGGCCGCCAGTTCGAGCGCTAGCCGGGGCGTGTTGCGGTCGTTATCGAGTGTTATCGGGAAGAGGGCAGTCTGTCCGGCAAAAACCGGCTCGCAGCGTCCTGGGGTGATAACCAGCCCGTACAGATTGCGGAAGGTATGGATCATGCCGGTGATGCCGAGTCCAGCGAGCAGGAAGACCAAGGCGTGACCCAGTGCAAGATTGTAATTGATGGCGCCGAGCAACATGACTACCAGCGCCAGCGCGAAGAGCAACCCGCCGCGTGACGGTACGATAAAGATACGGCGCTGTCCCAGGCGCAGTGGATCCGTTCCGTCGCTACGCCAGCGGAAAAGGCTCTGCTTGAAGCGGGCGAGAAGGCTCATGGCTCAGGGAATTGCGATGCTGTGGATGAGTTGGGTGATGTCCTCTATCTGCGCGTTACCGGCTGTTCTGGCAGCTTTCAGGCGGTGGCAGGCGACCGCTGGAAGGACGGCTTGCACGTCATCCGGGATGACCATTTCACGTCCGTCGAGCCAGGCCCAGGCACGAGCTGCTGAGAGCAGGGCGAGTCCGGCCCGGGGTGACAGACCGTGCTGGAAAGCCGGATTGTGCCGTGTGGCGTCGAGCAGGGCCTGTACATAGTCGATGAGGGGGGCCGCGGCGTGGATTGCGGCTACTTCCTGCTGAATAGCGGGGAGTGCTTCGGGTGAGATTAATCTGTGCAGTTCATCGGCCCGGCTGCGCCGACCTCCGCTGGCCAGTAGTTCGCGCTCGGCGGTACGGTCCGGATAGCCCAGCGCGATGCGCATCAGGAAACGATCGAGTTGGGATTCAGGGAGAGGGAAAGTGCCGATCTGATGTGCCGGGTTTTGTGTGGCGATGACAAAAAAAGGACGCGGTAGTGGACGTGTAATTCCTTCGACCGTGACCTGCCCTTCCTCCATGGCTTCAAGCAGTGCGCTTTGCGTTTTTGGCGTGGCGCGGTTGATTTCGTCGGCCAGTACCAGCTGCGCGAATATGGGGCCGGGCAGAAAACGAAACTCGCTCCTGTCGCGTTCGAATATCGAGACGCCGGTGATATCAGCCGGTAGTAGATCACTGGTGAACTGTATACGTGAAAATTCCATGCCGAGTAGGCGAGCCAAGGCGTGGGCAAGCGTTGTCTTACCCATGCCGGGCAGGTCTTCGATCAGCAGATGGCCATTGGCAAGAAGACAGGCGACAGCCAGCCGAATTTCCGTACTCTTGCCGAAAATGATCTGCCCGGCCTGCTGCAGAATTTGGTCGAATGGCTGGGGAGAGCCGGAATGAACCGAAATTTTGCTTTTTAGCATCATCCATGTCCCGCGTTGCGATGTAACCGGATTCTAATGCTTGAAGCACCTGATAAATTGAGACGATAATGGCATTTCGACGTGCGCCGCTTTGAGCGCCGGTTCGCAGAGAGAGAACAAGTGACGACCACTGCCTTCATCACCCATCGCGACTGCCAGTTGCATGACATGGGTTCGCATCACCCGGAATGCCCACAACGTCTCACCGCCATCAATGACCACCTTATCGCCCAGGGCATCGATGCTTATTTCGTCTATTACGATGCTCCGCTAGCTACATTCGAACAACTGTTGCGTGTGCACCCTGCTTCTCATCTCGAACGCATCAAGCGCGCTGCGCCGGAAATGGGTGTTGTCCACCTCGATCCGGACACAGCGATGAATCCTCATACCTGGCAGGCTGCATTGCGCTCTGCTGGCGCCGGTTGCCATGCGGTCGATTTGGTTATGAAGGGCGAAATCGAGAACGCTTTCTGTTCGATACGGCCGCCCGGTCATCACTGCGAGAAGGCAACTCCGATGGGTTTCTGCTTCTTCAACAACATCGGCGTTGCCGCCATGCATGCCATCAAGGCGCACGGGTTGGAGCGCGTCGCCATCATCGACTTTGATGTGCACCATGGCAATGGTACCGAGGACTGCTTCGCCGGTGATGAGCGTGTCCTGATGTGCAGCATTTTCCAGCATCCGTTCTACCCGTATAGTGGGACCGAAAAGCCAGCAGCCAACATGTGCAACGTACCGCTGGCTGCCGGTAGTGGCGGTGAGGAGTTTCGCGATGCCGTGCTGCAGGTGTGGACACCGCGCCTCAAGGAATTCAAGCCGCAGATGATTTTCATTTCTGCTGGTTTCGATGGCCACTACGAGGATGATATGGGGGGGCTCAAACTGGTCGAGAAGGACTATGCTTGGGCGACCGATCATCTGAAGAAACTGGCTGCTGAAATGTGCGATAAGCGAATCGTATCCATGCTGGAGGGCGGCTATGTAATGACCTCGCTGGCACGTAGCGTTGGGGCTCATCTGCGATCATTGGCCGATCTATAGATGCTTAATCCTTTAGGAAAAGGCAGGGCTGGGTTAAAATCCAGCCTCTTTTTCATGTTTGCAACGTTTAACCGGATAAATCCATGGCGTTGATTGTTCAAAAATACGGCGGCACGTCGGTCGGTAACCCCGAACGCATCAAGAACGTTGCCAAGCGCGTTGCCAAGTTCCACGCGCAGGGCCACCAGGTCGTGGTGGTCGTTTCCGCAATGAGCGGCGAAACCAACAAGCTGATCGCGCTGGCCAAGGAAGTCCAGGCCAACCCGGATCCTCGCGAGCTTGACCAGATTTGCTCGACCGGTGAACAGGTCACCATCGGTCTTCTTTCTATGGCCCTGATGGATATCGGTGTTCCGGCTCGCAGCTACACCGGTGGCCAGGTCAAGGTTCTGACTGATAGTACCTTTACCAAGGCGCGCATCCTGTCGATCGATGAAGCTAACATGCGTCGTGATCTCGAGGCTGGCAAGGTTGTCGTGGTGGCCGGTTTCCAGGGGGTCGATGCCGACGGCAACATCACCACGCTTGGCCGTGGCGGTTCCGACACCTCCGGTGTTGCCTTGGCCGCCGCACTAAAGGCCGACGAGTGCCAGATCTACACTGATGTCGACGGCGTCTACACGACCGATCCGCGCGTCGTGCCGGAAGCCAAAAAGCTCGACACCATCACCTTCGAGGAAATGCTGGAAATGGCTAGCCTCGGTTCCAAGGTGCTGCAAATTCGCTCGGTCGAATTCGCTGGCAAGTACAAGGTCAAACTGCGCGTTCTTTCCAGCTTCCAGGACGAAGGGGAAGGCACGCTGATCACTGTTGAGGAAGACAAGAACATGGAACAACCGATCATCTCCGGTATCGCCTTCAATCGCGACGAAGCTAAGCTGACCATGCTCGGCGTTCCGGATACCCCGGGCATCGCCTATCAAATTCTCGGTGCCATCGCCGACGCCAACATCGACGTCGACATGATCATCCAGAACGTCGGCCATGACGGCACGACCGATTTCTCCTTCACGGTCAATCGCGGCGACTTCGCCAAGGCCCAGGGTATCCTGGAAACCGTCAAGGCCAAGTTGGGCGGCCGCGAAATCACCGGCGACAACAAGATCTGCAAGGTCTCGGCCGTCGGCGTCGGCATGCGCTCCCACCCGGGCGTTGCCTCCAAGATGTTCAAGGCCCTGGCTGACGAAGGCATCAACATCCAGATGATCTCGACCTCCGAGATCAAGATTTCCGTCGTTCTCGACGAAAAGTATCTGGAACTGGCCGTCCGTGTTCTGCACCGTACCTTCGGTTTGGATCAGTAAGGTTTGACCAAAGGGCGCGGAGCCTATATCATCCGCGCCTCATTGCTGTAGCAGGCTTGGAGACGTGGCCGAGAGGTCGAAGGCACTCCCCTG
>JAGWUW010000627.1 GCA_028868235.1 Betaproteobacteria bacterium
GCCGCGCAGATGGGACTGCCATTCCTCGGCGACATCAACACGCCCGGCACCAAAGGCATCGGATATTCGCAGGCGTCGGTCGATCGGCGCGGGCGCAGAGCTTCGGCGTACCGCATGTTCCTGAAGCCGGCGATGAAGCGGGACAATCTTACCGTTCTTACAGGAGCGCTGGTCGAGCGCGTCAACCTGTCCGGAAAGCGGGCCACCGGAGTCCGCTATCGCCACGCTGGCGTCGAGAAGGAGGCTAATGCCCGGCGAGAAGTCATTCTCTGCGCCGGTGTTCTGCAAAGCCCCAAGCTCTTGCAGCTTTCAGGCATCGGCCCGGCCGAAGTCCTGACGCGTGCGGGGATACCGGTCGCCATTGACGCTCCACAGGTTGGTCGCAACCTGGTCGACCACGTAACGTTTTCGCTGTCGTTCAGGATGAAGGGATACCAAGGCTTCAATCGGGAGTTCAGCGGTTGGCGGATGCTGCGGCACGTAATCCAGTACTACACCGTCAGGACCGGCCTCATGGCGTTCACCTGCCCCGAACTCACCGCGATGTTCGCGATGAACACCGAATCACATTGGCCCAACGTCCAGATCGGCATCGGGCCATTTTCAATGCGCTCGAACGAGGAGATGAAGGCGGATCCCGGCCGCGGCGCGCTTGAGAGCCGGCCCGGATACACGCTCAATGGCTATTACCTTCGTCCCAATACGCAGGGCTCGGTAGCAATCCTGTCCGCCGACATCGCCGACCCGGTTCAGGTCGATGCCAACTGGTGGAGCGATGACGGTGACCGGCAGGGATTGATCGCGATGGTGCGCCTGATGCGAGAATATGCCACCCAGCCCGCCCTGGCCCCCTATACCGTTCGCGAAGTAACTCCCGGCGCGCAGTTCGAGACTGACGATGAGATTGCCAGAGCGCTGGAGTGGCTGGCCGGACCGGGCCTTCATGCAACCGGCACCTGCAAGATGGGGGCAACGGACGAAGCGGTGCTCGATTCTCGCCTGAGGGTTCGCGGCGCCGAAGGACTGCGTGTCGTTGACTGCTCGGCAATGCCGACTCCGCCCTCGGGCAATACCAACGCGCCGGCCATGATGCTGGGGTATCGCGCCGCCGAGTTGATCATCGAGGATCAAGGGCAGGTGATGATTGGGCCTTACGGACCCTAGGTCCGCAGCTTCGTCAGCGCTTGCGGCCCAGATGCTCAATTGCCAGCGACAGGTTTCGGCATGAGCGGACGCTCGTGATGGCTGATGTAAACGACTGAATCTGGTCGAAAACGGACGCAGACATTGCCACGGCCGAATGGCAGCTTCGCTCGGTCCGGTATCTAGGACCGGACGGCCTCCTAGCGGCCCAGTTGCCGTCAAAGGCGAGTGTCTGAACGTAGCGCAGCTATTGGCGAGATAATGCGAAACACGGAATGACGGCTGTGTTCGCGGCCCTCGCCACTATGCCGCGTGTCCATCGCAACGGCGGCTTGCGACCAGGAGGCGACGTTCGCTCTGGGCTGCGGGAGCGTCGTAATCGGGAAAGAGCGGTCACTCCACCTATATCAGCTCGTCAGGCGCAATCT
>JAGWUW010000098.1 GCA_028868235.1 Betaproteobacteria bacterium
TCCATGCCGGGCATGTTGAGGTCGACCATGATGCAGTCGAAGGGGGGGGCATCGTTGTCCAGGCGAGATAGGGCGGCATTGCCCGAGTCATCGGTCTCGACGGTGCAGCCGTGTTTTTCGAGCAGTCGGGCCAATACGGTACGGGCCAGTTTGTTGTCGTCGACGACCAGAACACGGTAATTGGCGCTGGTACTTGGCGCAGGTGCCTCGTCCTCGCCGATGCCGAGTTGGACATTGAAGGTGAAGGTCGAGCCGATCAGAGGGGTGCTGTCGACCATGATTGAGCCGCCCATCATCTCAATCAAGCGCTTGGTGATGACCAAGCCGAGGCCTGTGCCACCGAATTTTCGGGTGACCGAAGTGTCAGCCTGCGTAAAGGGCTGGAACAGGTTGGCCCGCTGTTCCGGTGACATGCCGATCCCGGTATCCTGGATACGGAAGAGCAGGTTAGCGCTGCCATTGCGCCGCTCGGTGCAGTCGGCATAGAGCGTGATGCTGCCATTGGCGGTGAACTTGATGGCATTGCCGATCAGATTGATGAGCACCTGCGACAGGCGCAAGGCATCGCCACGCAGGCTTTCTGGCACGTTGGGCGAAACCACATACTCGAGCACCAGTTTCTTTTCCTGGACTCGCGTCCGAAGCAGGCTGGAGAGGTTGTCGAGGACGTCATCGAGACGGAAATTGGCATCTTCGAGCTGCATGCCGCCCGCATCGATCTTCGAAAAATCGAGCACGTCATTAACGATGGCTAGCAGCAATTTGCCGGCGCCTTCGATACGGCGCACGTATTCCAATTCGCGCGGACCGAGCGGGCCTTGCAGCAGCAGGTAGGAGAGACCGATTACCCCGTTCAGCGGTGTCCGGATTTCGTGACTCATATTGGCCAGGAAATCAGCGCGGGCCTGTGCCAGCGCTTCGGCTTCCTGTTGGGCCAGTTCGCGCATGCGGGCCAGAGTACGTTCGCGGTCGTTGTCGAAGGCGAGCCGGTTGCGCAAGGTTTCCAGGCCGTGGATGACCTTGGCGATCTCGTCGTCGCCCTGAATATCGAGCGGTGTGTTGAAGCGACCGGCGGAAATCGACTGAAAGGTTGGTAGGACTTGCGCATTCAGCGGTTCCAGCACAAATTTGCGCAGGAGCAGGACGATGGTGACAAAAATGACGCTGGCCATGATCAGGCCGCCGGCTATGACCAGCCATACGATGCGCTGAGCCAAGGAGCTGAATTCCTCTACCGAGGTGCCCCCGGCAATGATCCAGCGTGGATTGTCGAGCACTTCGAAAACGACCAATTTTTTGCGGGGAAATCGTTCGCCGGCCTCCTCGTTTCTCCAAGCGTAGCTGATCTCTCCGCGACGCTGTTTCAGCATTTCGCCGACGAGGCTCTCGCCGCTGCCCAGTTGGAAGTTGCCGAGGTTCTGGCCTTCCTTGTACGGATGGAGGATCAACTCTCCGTAATGATCGCCTGCTGAGCCATCGACGATGTAGTAGTAGCCGCTGTCACCGATCTGCATGGAACGGATTTGGGTCTTGAATGGCTTGAGCTGTTCTCCGATGTCGATACCGATGACGCTGGCGCCGATGACTTCGCCATTTCGGTCGAGAATCGGGGCGTAGCGAGTCACATATTGCCGGCCAAAGACCCGGGCCGGGCCGATATAGGCCCCCCCCTTCATTAGGGGTTGGTAGGCCGGGTTTTCGGCTTCCAGATAGCTGCCGAGGGCAGGTTTCCCGTTTTCGTCGAGAGCCGAGCTCATCCGTCGCTGAAAACCCTGGGAGGTGAGGAGGAATACGGTGCCGGCTCCCCGCAAGTCACGCAGAACCCCCTCGATCTCCCGGTGTTCGGGACTGTCGGGCTGGTCGAGCATGGCCTCAAGGCTTTGGCGGGTGATCTTGTCCCTGCCGCCAAATGCTTCGTAAAGACGATCGGAAAATATCTTGGAGTATTCGACCGCTTCGATGTTGGCGCTCTCGATACGGGATGAAACGGCGGCGCGTAGCAAGCTGACGTCATGGATCAACTGCTGGCGGGCATTGTCGTCGAGAACGCGGGTGACATGGCCGGCCAAAAAATAGCTGGCGATGCCAAGGATGATGATGGCGGCGAGTAACGATGCGGCAATCAGCTTGATACCGAGCGAGGAATTCTGAAAAGCGCTAACCAGCGTATTCCAGGGACGGCGCCGCATGACCTTGCCATGCCGGACAAAGAGGTCGGAATGGGGTTGCTCGCGCAGCGTGGCGTAGGCCTGCTCCGCCGCAGCAATCTGTTCGCGGCTGGGTTTGTTGCGCATGGACAGGTAGCCCGCGCGCTTGTTACCCTCACGGATTGGTGAAATGTGGGCTTCGACCCAGTACGTATCGCCGTTCTTGCAGCGGTTCTTGATCAGGCCCACCCAGGGGCGGCCGGCCTTGATGTCGCGCCAGAGATCGACAAACACTTCCGCCGGCATGTCCGGGTGGCGAATGATGTTCTGGGGTTGGCCAATTAATTCATCTTCAGCGTAGCCGCTAACGTCGATGAAATCCTGATTGGCGAAAACGATCCGTCCGCGCTCATCGGTGCGTGAGATGATGGTTTGATCATCCCTCAGTTCGATCTGGTGGCCGGTTATTGCACCGTTGTCGCGCATTGAGAAACCGTATCCTCGAACGGTCGGCGGACAAGTCCGCCGAGGGGTATCATGCGGCCTAGCCGCTTCGATATCGAATGAAAAGTATTACTAAAATAATAACTTCTCCCGGGGACTTTTAACAGACTGACGTTTTTCGCAATCCTGCGTCATATCGGGGACTCAAGGCGTTTCGCCAGACCAGGTGACGGCAGCCAGGAAGAGGTAGCCGGCGCCGTAGACAGTCTTGATGAAGGCCGGGCTTTCCGGGTCTGGTTCGAGTTTGCGACGCAGGCGCGAGATGCGGACATCGATGGCGCGGTCAGTCGGAGCCAGATCGCGACTGCCCATCAGCTTTTCGCGTTGCAGGATACGGTTCGGATTATTGACGAAAACCTTGAGCAATTCGGACTCGGCGGTACTCAGCGCATGCTCCTCGCCATTGGGAGCATGCAGCCGGTTGTTGCCGAGGTTGAAGCGCCAGCCACCAAATTCGGCCATCTGGCGGACTGTTGTATCGGCGCCTTCGCGGCGACGGACGATGCTGCGCACGCGTGCAACCAGTTCGCGCGGTTCGAAGGGCTTCAGCATGTAATCGTCGGCACCGAGTTCGAGGCCCATGACACGGTCGCTGACATGGGCGCGGCCGGTCAGGATCAGAATGCCGCAGGCGGACTGCACGCGGACCCGCTGCATGGCCTCGATACCGTCCATGTCCGGCAGACCGAGGTCGATGATGCACAGATCGGGAGCCAACGCACGCAGGCGGCGCAGCAGATCGCCGGCGCTGCGGCACCAGACGGTACGGAAACCGAAGTCGGCGAGCACCTGTTCGATGATCTTGGCGACGTCCGGGTCGTCCTCGACGATGGCAATCAACTTGGCGGGTTCGTGGTCTTTCATGCTTTCTCCCGGTTGGCACGCAATAAGGCACGCGCCAGATCCTGACGCACGAAGGGCTTGGCCAGCACGGGCAGGTCGCTGGTAGCTCCGGCATCGGTTTCGTCGGTATAGCCGCTCATCAAGACGATGCGTGTGTCAGGCCGGCGAATCAGGATGGTTTCGGCCAATTGGCGGCCGTTGATACCACCCGGCATGATCACATCGCTGACGACGATGGCAATGTCTATGATCTGGTCGATCATATCGAGCGCCTGATGGCCATCCTCAGCTTCGATGACCGGGTAGCCGAGGTCGATCAACTGCTGGCGTACGACGCGGCGGACATTCGGCTCGTCCTCGACGAGCAGGACTAGTTCGCCGCCATGTGGCAGGCCAGCTTCTTCTCCCGGCTGTTCGGCATCCGGTTCCGGCGTGGTACGGGGCAGGACCATCAGTACGGTAGTGCCTTGGCCAGGCTGGCTGTGGATGGCAATGCCACCCCCGGATTGCTTGGCGAAACCATAAGCCATAGCCAGGCCGAGACCACTGCCCAGGCCAAGGCGCTTAGTGGTGAAGAAGGGCTCACAGGCGCGGGCCAGGGTGGTCGCATCCATGCCGCAGCCGTTGTCGGCGACCTCGATCAGGACGTAATGGCCGGTCGGGACATCGAAGGCGGCGGCATTGGTCGTTAGTTCGACGGCGCGGGCGGCGATGTGCAGGCGTCCGCCATCAGGCATGGCGTCGCGCGAATTCAGCGCAAAATTGAGCAGTGCGCTTTCCAGCTGACCGGAGTCGACCAGAGCGTGCACCGCGGCGGCGCTCAGGTCAGTCGATACTGCAATCGACTCGGGTAGCGAGCGGCGGACCAGCTTGGCCAGACTGGCGATCAACTGCCCGATATCGACCGCCTGCGGCTCCAGTGGCTGTTGGCGCGAGAAGGTGAGCAGGCGCTTGATCAGCTGCACCCCGCGGCGCGCCGACTGTAGCGCTGGTTCGACGAATTCGTTGACACCGCCATCGTCCGGACGGTGATCCTGCAGTGCGGCCAGGTTGCCGATGATCACCGTGAGTAGATTATTGAAATCGTGAGCCAGGCCGCCGGTCAGCTGGCCGATGGCTTCCATCTTCTGGGCTTGGACGAGGGCAGCCTGCATGCGCTTCTGCTCGGTGATCTCGTGCGAGAAGACGAAGAAACCCAGCGTTTCCCCTTCGGTGCTGATTTCCGGGACTAGCGTGCTCTGCGCAAAAACGGTCTGTCCCTGGCGCTGCATCTGGTATTCGTAGGTGACCTGCTGGCCGGACAGGGCGCGGCGCACGGACTCCCTGACCTGGCCGTAAACCTCGGGCCCGATTACGTCGAGGACGGCGCGGCCGGTGACGCCGCCTTCCGGGTGGCCATACCAGTCCGCATAGCCCTTGTTGGCGTACTGGTAGACCTCGTTTTTGTCGACGTAACCGATGAGGATGGGGATGGTGTCGTTGATTAGGCGCAGGCGGGCTTCGCTACGGCCCAGCGCGGCGGCGATGCGCTCGTTTTCCTCGTTGGCGCGGCGCAGGTTGGCGTTCGCATTTTCCAGTTGGGCAGTACGTCGGCGCACCCGTTCATCGAGCTGGATATTCTGGTGTTCGGTCAGGTGCTCAATGTAGCGCTGTTCGGTAACGTCACTGTACAGCGTGACAAAGCCCCGATGCGGCAGGGGTTCGCCACGTAACTGCAAAACCCGGCCGTTCGGCCGTTGGCGTTCGGTGACGTGCGGCGAGAAATTGCGGGCGGCGCCGACCCGTTCGGCGATCTGCACTTCCCGGTCGCCCGGCCCATATTCGCCGCGCTCGGCGTTGTGGCGGATGAAACTCTCGAAAGGCGCGCCGACAAAGGCCAACTCGTCCGGAAATTCGAGCAGTTGCAGGAACGTCCGGTTCCAGGCGACCAGCCGCAAATCGCCATCGAAGACGGTGATTCCTTGGTCGAGCAGGTCGAGTCCGGCCTGCAGCATGGTGTAGCGCTGGGCGGGATCGGCGGTGGAGTTTTCGGACGACATCGGACGATTCTAGTGCACGCGAACGGGTGGAATTCGGGGTGTAACGATTCGTTACATTCTGCCAATAGTTGCGCAAGAGTGTTTTGCGATTCTCCTGAAAAACCAAAGCACGGTTACGGGCGCACACCTCGGATAGATGCCTGGATCGGCAATAACTTGCAGCAACGAGAACAGCACACTCGGCAAGAAAACGTGAGGAGAAAACCGTGGTTAACCCGTACACCGTAGGGCTGGACCGGAATCCGGCCAATTATGTTCCACTGTCCCCGCTGACCTTCATCGAACGGTCGGCCTTCATCTATCCTAAGCGTATTTCCGTCATCCAGGGCGCCCGCCAATATACCTGGAAGGAAAGTTACGATCGTGCCCGTCAGCTGGCTTCGGCTCTGCAGGGCCGGGGTATCGGCAAGGGCGACACGGTCGCCGTCATGTTGCCGAACACGGCCGCCATGTTCGAGTGCCATTTCGGCGTGCCGATGATCGGTGCCGTGCTGAACACCCTGAACACTCGCCTCGATGCCGAAGCCATCGCCTTCATGCTAGCCCACGGCGAAGCCAAGGTGCTGATTACCGACCTTGAATTCTCCAAGGTCATCAAGGCAGCCCTGGAACTGCTCGACGGACCGAAGCCGCTGGTCATCGACAGTCTCGACCCGGATTACACCGAAGGCGAGAAGCTGGGCGAGAAGGACTACGAGGCTTTCCTCAACGAAGGGTCGCCCGATTTCGCATGGCAACTGCCGGCTGACGAGTGGGATGCCATCGCACTGAACTACACGTCAGGAACCACCGGTAACCCGAAGGGCGTCGTCTATCATCACCGTGGCGCTTACCTGAACTCGGCATCCAACATCATTTCCTGGGGCATGCCCCCGCACGCGGTCTATTTGTGGACCCTGCCGATGTTCCACTGCAATGGCTGGTGCTTCCCTTGGACGCTGGCGGCCAACGCCGGTACCAGCGTCTGCCTGCGCAAGGTCGATCCGGCCCTGATCTTCGCCCTGATCAAGGAGCACAAGGTCAGCCATATGTGCGGTGCGCCGATCGTATACGGCATGATGATCAACGCGCCGGAAAGCCTGCGCGAAGGCATTGAACACCAGGTCAACGGCCTGATCGCCGGCGCTGCGCCCCCGGCCGCGATCATCGAGGGTGCCCAGCGCATGGGCTTCAACATTACCCACGTGTACGGCCTGACCGAAACCTACGGCCCGGCTTCTGTTTGCGCCAAGCAGCCGGAATGGGACCGGCTCCCGATCGACCTGCAAGCCGCCCGCAACGGCCGTCAGGGGGTGCGCTACCACATGCAGGAAGCGATCACCGTACTCGACCCGGTCAGCCTTGAGCCGGTGCCCTGGGATGGCGAGACGATGGGCGAGATCATGTTTCGCGGCAACCTAGTCATGAAAGGCTATCTGAAGAACGCGAAGGCCACCGAGGAAGCCTTTATCGGTGGTTGGTTCCACACGGGTGACCTGGCGGTCGTGCATAGCGACGGCTACGTCAAGATCAAAGACCGTTCCAAGGACGTGATCATTTCTGGCGGCGAGAACATTTCGTCACTGGAAGTCGAGGATGTGCTCTACCGTCACCCGGCGGTCATCGCCGCAGCCGTCGTCGCCAAACCCGACGAGAAGTGGGGTGAGGTTCCTGCCGCCTTTATCGAACTGAAGGCCGATGCGACCTGCAGTGAGGTCGAAATCATCGAGCACTGCCGTGGTCACCTGGCTCGGTTCAAGGTGCCCAAGCAAGTCGTGTTCGGCGAACTGCCCAAGACCTCGACCGGCAAGATTCAGAAATACATCCTCCGTCAGCACGCCAATTCGGCGCTGGCCATCGAGTAATTTCCCTTGCGTGCCCGCACCTGTTTCTCGGTGCGGGTGCCTTTTTTCTGACAAGGAATCCCCATGAGTACCTACATCGCTCCGCTGCGCGACATGCAGTTCATCCTGAACGAAATCGCTGGCCTCGAAGAAATCTGCGCCCTGCCGGGCAACGAGGAATGTTCCGTCGAACTGGTCGAGTCCATTCTCGACGAAGCTGCCAAGTTCGCCACCGGCGTGCTCGACCCGATCAACCGTGGCGGCGATACCACCGGGTCCGTCTGCAAGGACGGCGTGGTGACCACCGCACCAGGCTTCAAGGACGCTTACAAGCTGTTCTGCGAGACCGGCTGGAACGCCATGCCCTTCTCCCCGGAATTCGGCGGCCAAGGTCTGCCGGCCGCCGTCACCATGGCGGTCAACGAAATGTGGAAGTCGGCCAACATGGCCTTCGCGCTGTGCCCGATGCTCACCGGCGGTGCTATCGAAGCCATCGCCCACCATGCGTCCGACGAACTGAAGCAGAAATACCTGCCGAAGATGGTCGAAGGTATCTGGACTGGCACAATGAACTTGACCGAGCCGAATGCCGGTTCGGACCTCGCCGCGATCAGCACCAAGGCTAAGGCGGTGGGCGATGGCACCTATCTGGTATCCGGTACCAAGATTTTCATCACCTGGGGCGAGAACGACTGCGCCGAGAACATCATCCACCTCGTGCTGGCCCGTCTGCCAGACGCGCCGCCGGGACTGAAGGGCATCTCGCTCTTCCTGGTGCCGAAGTTCCTGGTCAATGATGACGGCTCGCTCGGCGCCCGCAACGACCTGATCTGCGCCTCCATCGAGCA
>JAGWUW010000099.1 GCA_028868235.1 Betaproteobacteria bacterium
GGGCAGATGCAGCCAGGCGTTGGTCTGTATGATGCGGCCAGCCGCTAGTGGGCCGGCGAGCAGGGCGTCGAAGGCCGGCCGGGCGAGGGTGGGGAGGGTCAGGCGGCGCAGGCGGTCGCGTTCGACTCCCGGCATGTCCGGGGTGCGTTCATGTTCGGCGGCGAGGGCGTAAAGCAGTCGTGCTTCCAGCCCTTGCCAGTTGCAGGCCGAGAATGCCGTATTGCCGACCAGCCGCAGGCCGAGTCGCTCGCTGATGGCCTGCAAAGAGGCGGTATTGAGATTGCGGTTGACAGCGTAGGCATCGAGTTCGATCCCGGCTGCTTGCTGGGCCGTGGCTAGTTGCAGTGCGGTGGCCGGATTGTCGTCAGCCAGTGCTGCCAGCATGGCCAGGCGTTCCGGGCTGCGTTTCTTGCGCGTCGGTGGAAAGATGTCGAGCACACGCCCGCCGCCAATGGTGTGGCGGGCCGAGGCATCGCGCAGGATGAATCGGTCGCCGGCCAGCGTACCGATGTCGCGCTCCAGCGCGATCTGCGCCCACTGTTCGCCGCCAGGGGCAATCTCATCGGCACCGAGTAGGGCGACGCGGGCAGGGACGTTTTCGGCACCCAGATGGAGATGGACTTGCGTCCAGTGCTTGAGCGGTGGCTGGCCGAGCAGGACGCGGAGCGTGGCGTCGAAGCGGTGTGTCGGTGCGTGCAGCGATGGTGCGAGCAGCCACATGCCGCGTTCGACTTCAGCCTTTTCGATGCCTGCCAGCGCCAGGGCGATACGTTGGCCGGCATGGCCGGATTCGGATGGTGTGTCCTGCACACGCAGGCTACGGACGCGGACCGGCTTTCCTACCGGGGAGAGCAGCAACTGGTCGCCGACCTTTACTGCGCCGGAAAAAGCGGTGCCGGTGATGACCGTACCGACGCCGGAAAGCGTGAAGCAGCGGTCGATGGCGAGGCGGAAGCTACCCCGCTGGCTGTGTTCGCCGATTTGCGCTGCCATTTGATTGAGATGCGCGCGTAGCGCAGCGATGCCGTCGCCAGTGACGGCGGCAACCGGGAATACGGGGGCGGCGGCCAGTCCTGTGCCGGCGAGTAAGTCGGCGATTTCGGATATGGCTTTGGCCCGGCGCTCCGGCGATACGGCGTCGATCTTGGTCAGCGCCACGGCACCCTGGCGAATGCCGAGTAGTTCGACGATGTCGAGGTGCTCGCAGGTTTGTGGCATGGGGCCATCGTCGGCAGCGATGACGAGCAGTGCGAAATCGATGCCGGTGGCGCCGGCTAGCATGTTGTGGATCAGCTTTTCATGGCCGGGCACGTCGATGAAGCCGAGCGTTCCGCCGGTTGGCAGCGGTGTGTAGGCGTAGCCGAGATCGAGCGTGATGCCGCGGGCCTTTTCTTCCTTCAGGCGATCGCAATCGACGCCGGTCAGCGCTTTGACTAGCGTGGTCTTGCCATGGTCGATGTGGCCGGCGGTGCCGATGATCATGCTGTCAGTCGGCTAGGAAAAAGGTGCTGGCCTGGGCCAGGGCGGTTTCGTCGGCGAGCACCGCATCCGGCGCGCCACCCTTGCCCCACAGGGGTTGCTGCCACTGCATGCCGAGGAACTCGGCGCACAGGCGATAGCTGTCCAGCATCGGCTGCGCCTTTTCCCGGTTACCGCTGGTGGCGATGACCCACAGGCGCTTACCAGCCATCTGTACCTTAAAGTCGAGGCCCGGCACGCGTAACCAGGCGCTCCAGTGGTCAAGGTAGGTTTTCAGCGATGATGGAATGGAAAACCAATACACCGGGGAGACGAAAACCAGATCGGTCGCTGCCAGGGTGGCGTCGAGCATGGCCTTGGCGTCAGCCATCGGCATCGGGTAGGTGCCGGCGGTATGGCGTAGGTCCACGAAGGGCGGTAGTTCGAGATCGGCCAACTTGCACCAGGTCTGCCCCGTGCCGGCCGGCAAACCAGCAGCTGCGCGTCGGGCTAGGGTTTCGGTATTGCCTACGTGACCGGGCTCACGGGTGCTGGCGTTGAGGAAGAGGAAGTGGGACATGGCGAAGAGGAGGGGGCAAAAAGTATATTTTGACATGCCCCTGCGCCGATGAGATCAGCAGGGGCGCAGTCGGTCAGCCGAACATGTCCTCGTACATGCGGCCGGCCCAGGCGAAGTCCTCGGTCACCACCTCGGCACGGCGCAGGTTGTCGTCATCCTGGTCCTGGACGATGACGCCCTTGTCGTTGACCCAGTACTTGAAGCGGACAGCAATATCTTCGCGCGGCTCGGTATTGACCATCATGAAGCACAGGTTGTCCGGCAGCGCGTACTTGGGTTCGCGGCCCTTGACGCGTTCGCTGATGTATTTGGCAACGATCTTGGCGTGGGCGTTGGCGACGTGACCGGCTTTGGGGTAGAAGCGGAACAGCGGCGAAACGACGCCGACCGAGTCGCCGATCACGTAGGTATCCGGGTCATCCTTCATGTTCAGCATGAAGGGATCGACGCCGGCCCAGCCGGTGGGCTTGCCTTCCTCGTTCTTGCCGATCACGCCGGCCTTCCATGCCATGTCGCCGGCCTGGTGCGGGGCCATCAGGATGGAATGATCGAAGCGGAAATCGCCGACGGCGGTCTTGATCTTCTTGTTGAACGGATCGACTTCCTGGATGACGGCTTTGGGGACATAGACGATCTGGTCGGCGTACAGCTCGCGGAAGGCATCCTGGAAGCCGCCGGTGATTGGCGCCGGGCTCGGCTTAGGGTCGAGGATGGTGATCTTGCCCTTGATCTTGCGCTGCTTGAACAGGCCGGCGATCAGGCAGGCGCGCTCGTAGGGCGAGGGGGGGCAGCGGTGTGGCGGCGGCGGCAGGGTCATCACCAGATCGCCACCGGTGAAGTTCTGGATGCTTTGCTTCAACCGGAAGTGCTCGGCATTCGGGATGTAGGCCGCCGGGAACATGGCCCTGGTGTAGTCGGCCGCCTTGCGGTCGTTGCCGAACCAGGCCTCGTAGTGGTAGCGGATGCCACTGCCGAGGATCAGGTAGTCGTAATCGATCCAGCCTTGGGCGGTGATGACGCGTTTCTTCTCGCGCTCGAAGGCGGTGACTTCGGTCTGGATGAAGGTGTAGCCATACTTCTGGGCGACCGGGAGGTAGCTGAAGGTGAGGAACTGGGTATCAACCACATCGACCAGCCACTTGTTGCTCATCGGGCAGGAGAAGAATACCGGGTTGCGTTCGAGCAGCACGATGTCGAGCGTCGGGTCCAGTTGGCGTAGGTGCTTGGCGGCAGTGACGCCGCCCCAACCGCCGCCGCAGATGACAACGCGCCTGCCGGTGGCCTTCGGCAGCAGCGGGTCTGAGTGCATGTTGATCAGGAACGGTAGCGGGCTAGTCGGTGCGGCGAAGCTGGCTGTCGCCCCCAGCGCGGCGCCGGCAGCAAGAAATTGTCTTCGGTTGAAGGTCATGTTGTCGTCTCCATTTGATAAGCCATCCGGGCACGGAGATGCACGGATTTACGGGGGGGGCGCTGTTTCTAGCGCGGGTGAGGACGGCAGGCGGTACGCAGACCACCGTGCGAGGCCGTGCTCAGAATTTCAGGTCGTGCAGTTGGTCGACGAAGCGCGCTTCGTCTTTCGCCTCCAGGCAACGCAGATCGAGATGGAACGCGTCGTCGCGGATATAGCCTATGACAGGAGTTGGCAGGCCACGGAAAGTGGCTTCGATGGCGATCAGGGCCTTGCCCGGTTTCTTCGCCAGCGGGCGGCAGACCAGTGCCACCGAAGGCAGGCGCTCGACGGGCAAGGCGCCACTGCCGATCTGGCTGCTGCAGGTTTCGACATTAACCGTAGCTTGGCTGGCGAGGGCGGCTCGCATGGTTGGGAGCACTCGCTCGGCAGTGGCGGAGATGTTCTCCACCGGTCGAGTCAGCAGGCGAAGGGTGGGCAGGCGCGCCGCCAGGCGGTCCGGGTCGCGGTAAAGGTGCAGGGTCGCTTCGAGTGCAGCCAACGTAGTCTTGCCGACACGCAGGGCGCGCTTCAGCGGATTTTTCTTGATCCTGGCGATCAGGTCCTTGCGGCCGACGATCAGGCCGGCCTGCGGGCCACCAAGCAGCTTGTCGCCGGAGAAGGTGACGATGTCGGCGCCGGCGGCCAGCGCCTGTTGCGGCGTCGGTTCCGGCGGCAGGCCGTAGGCGGCGAAGTCGGTCAGCGTGCCGCTGCCGAGATCGACCACGAAGGGCAGGCCAGCGGCGTGGGCGATATCGGCCACGACCTTTTCATCGACCGACTTGGTGAAGCCGGTGACCGCGTAGTTGCTCGTGTGTATCTTCATCAGCAAGGCCGTTTTCGGGCCGATGGCTTCGGCGTAGTCCTTTTCGTGTGTACGGTTGGTGGTGCCGATTTCGTGCAGACGCACTTGGGCGCGACGCATCACGTCGGGGATGCGAAAGGCACCGCCGATCTCGACCAGCTCACCGCGCGAGACGACGGCTTCCTTACCTTGGGCCAGCGCATTCAGGGTGAGCAGCACAGCGGCAGCGTTGTTGTTGACGATGGTAGCGGTGACGTCTGGCGAGCCACCGGCAACAATTTCGGCAAGCAGGCCAGAGACGAGGTCGTCGCGGTCACCCCGGCCGCCGGAGGCGAGGTCATATTCCAGTGCGCAGGGAGCGCGGGCGGCGTCCACCATCATGGCGATAGCTTCCTCGGCCAGTTGGGCACGGCCGAGATTGGTGTGCAGCACGGTGCCGGTCAGGTTGATCACCGGACGCAGGTTGGCGCGCCCGGCATCATCGGCACGTCGGCGTATGGCGGCCAGTAGGGCGCTTTCATCAGGGAGCGGTAGCCCATGTTTCAGGCCTTCGCGGGCGGCAGCGAGTTCGGCCCGGACGCAGCCGGTGACTAGCTGGCGGCCGTGGTTTTCGATTAGGTCGGCGAGTTGCTGCAGGACGCGGTCAACCGCGGGAAGACGTTTGTTTTCGTTCATGGCTTTCACCCGAACCGGGCAGAAAGGTGGAGGGAATGGCTTATTTCAGCCGCTGTGGGCGCCGATCAGCAACAGATTGGGACCAGAGCGCTCGTAGCCGGCCTCGTCGACCAGCATGTCGAGGGGCAGCGTGGCCAGGTCGTCGGCGACCGGATCGACCTTGGGGTCTTTTTCCTGATAGACGATCTTCAGGTAGCTCTTGCAGGCATCGCAGGTTTCTGCACGGACGGCACCCTTGCTGCCTTCGATTTCGTGTAGTGCGACTGCCTTGTCGGTGTCGCAGGTGGTGCAGGTGGCCCGCGATGCGTTCCACTCGGTGTTGCACAGTGAGCAGTGCAGGTAGCGCAGGTTGTTGATGGTTGCGCCCAGACGCACCACGCTGGCGACCGGAAGGCTGCCGCAGCAGGGGCAGACACCATGGGAGTCCAGTTTTTGCAGATGCGAGGCATCGAGTTGGCTGGCCAGTTGAGTAAAGACGACTTGCAGTGCGGCGGCAACAAAAGGCAGTTGAGAGGCACAGGCCATATCCGGTTCGCCCTTGAGCAGCATGTCGGCCAGGCGTTCGAGTTCATCATCGGAGGCGGCGAACAGGTTTTTCAGCGTGCCTTGGGCAGCATCCGGCGCCTCGGTATCCAGGCGTTGGGCCAGTTGCTGTAGGGCAAAGCGCCATGCTACAGGGCGCTGCAGAGAAGAAGCATTAAGCGGTGGCATGCCGTGGATGCGGGCCTGTTCGAGAGCCACGTCATCCGGCAGGGGGAGGGGCGGCAAGCCCCTCATGATTTCGTGCTGGGCCTGGCTGATCCGGCTCAGGAAGGACAGCCATTCACCCAGGCTATGGTTGTCAGCCAGGCGGGCGAAGCGGTCGGCGCGGTCAGCGAACAGCGAGGTGGTGACCGGCAGCAGGATGGGAGCGGCTTCTTCGGCCGGCGGGTGGAAGTCGATCGGTTGGTTTTGCATGAAGTGCGGTGATTCCGGTTACGTGCTGGGCGAGTATGGCAAAAAACAGGGGGGTGCGGAATGTTTCCCGCAGAGCCCCCGAAGACGCAAGGTAAAACGTTTGTCCGTCATGGCTTCCCCGGGATATTCCCGAGGAGGCGACGGAGGGTTACTTGCCCGTGACCTGGCGGTACCAGCCACGGTGGTGTTGCTTGGCCCAGGCGCGGGTTACCGTGCCATACCACATGGCGCGGATGGTGCCCTTGACCCAGATGGCGGCATAGACGTGGACCATGATCAGACCGATCATCACGGCGCCGGCTGCAGCGTGAATCACGGCGCCCATGCGGACGAGCGAGATGTCGAAGCCGAAGTAGGCGCGCCAGATCAGGATACCCGATACCGACATCAGCAGCATGCACACGGCGAGTGCCCAGAACATGACTTTCTGGCCGCCGTTGTACTTGCCCTGTTCCGGCATGTCGTGGTCGTTGCCATCCACCATGTTCTTCGCCTTGGCCAGCCATTCCTTGTCCGCCGGCGTCATCTTGTTCAGATGCTTGAAGCGGAAGTACAGCCCGAGGAAGGACAACGCCATCAGCATCCCGAGGAAGGGGTGGATGATGCGGGCCCAGACCGGGCCGCCGAACAGCTGTGTGAGCGGGAAGAAGGCCGGGTGGAAGAAGGCCAGACCGGATAGCGCGAGCAGGATGAAACTGATGCCCACTACCCAGTGATTGGCCCGCTCGGACGCGTTATAGCGTTGCAGGTCTTTCGGATCGCGGATCATTTGGCTTCCTCCTTGTCTTCACGTTCGATCTCGTCCTCGATCTCCTTCGAGACCTCGTTCGGACCCTTGGTGACGTAGTGGAACAGGCTGCCCAGGGCAACGCCGGCCAGGGCCAGCGTGGCGAGCGGCTTGGTGAAGCCTTTCCACAACGAGACCAGCGGGCTGATCGACGGGTTGGCCGGCAGGCCAGCGTACAGGTTCGGCTGGTCGGCATGGTGCAGCACGTACATGACGTGCGTGCCGCCAACGCCTTCCGGGTCATAGAGGCCGGCCTTGTCGTAACCGCGTTCCTTGAGGTCGGCAATCCGTTTCTCGGCGTAGTCCTTCATGTCCTCCTTGGCACCGAACTGGATGGCGCCGGTCGGACAAGCTTTGGCGCAGGCCGGAGCCTGGTTGACTGCCACCCGATCCGAACACAGCGTGCACTTGTAGGCTTTGCTGTCCTTCTGCGAAATGCGTGGCACGTTGAACGGGCAACCTGTCACGCAATAACCGCAGCCGATACAGCTTTCCTGATGGAAATCCACGATGCCGTTGCTGTACTGGATGATGGCGCCCGGCGACGGACAAGCCTTCAGGCAGCCGGGGTCGGAACAGTGCATGCAGCCGTCCTTGCGGATCAGCCATTCCAGCTTGTTGTTCTGCTCCGTCTCGGTGAAGCGCATGACAGTCCACGCATCGGCCGACAAGTCGACCGGGTTGTCGTAGACGCCGACGCAGTTGCCCACGTCCCCGCGGATATCGTTCCATTCAATACAGGCTGCGGTACAAGCCTTGCAGCCAATACAGGTGGAAACATCGATCAGCTTGGCGATTTCGACCGTATGCCGCACTTGCGTGGACGGCGTCGTGGTCGCGGAGCGCTGTTTGATGTCTAGCGATTGCAGTGCCATATCAGCTCCCCTTACGCTTTCTCAATGTTGACCAGGAACGCCTTGTACTCGGGCGTGTGGGTATTGGCATCGCCCACGGACGGCGTTAGCGTGTTGGTCAGGAATCCCGGCTTCGTCCGGCCGGTAAAGCCGGAATTGAGCGGGATGCCCACCGTATGCACCTTTTGGCCATCGACATCGAGCGCCTTGATACGCTTGGTGACCACGGCAACGGCCTTGATGTAGCCCCGGTTGGAGCGTACCTTGACCTTATCGCCTGCGACGATGCCTTTCTCCTTGGCCAGTTCCTCCCCGATTTCCACGAAATGCTCCGGTTGCAGGATCGCGTTGATCTTGCTGTGCTGCGTCCAGAAATGGAAATGCTCGGTCAGGCGGTAGGTGGTTGCCACGTACGGGAAGTCCTTGGCCGTGCCGAATACCTCCATATCGCCCTTGAAGATGCGTGAAACCGGGTTGCTCTTGGCGCCTGGATTCTTCGGGTGCATCGGGTTGGTTTCGATTGGCGACTCGAAGGGCTCGTAGTGTTCCGGCAGAGGGCCATCAACCACCAGGTCACGGGCGAACAGGCGGGCAACGCCTTCCGGATTCATGATGAAGGGCATCACACCTTCTTCCGGCT
>JAGWUW010000628.1 GCA_028868235.1 Betaproteobacteria bacterium
TCGGGATAACGTTCCAGAAAATCCGGCAGGATGGGAATCAGCACTTCGCTTGCCGTGGAGGAGCCGATGTCGATGCGGAGACGCCCGCGTGGCTTGCTGCGCGAGACATTGAAGGCAGTGTCGATGTCCTCCAGGTCCTTGAGGATGCGCCCCGTTCTCTCGTAGTAGTCGTTTCCTTCCGGCGTCACCGAGACGCGTCGCGTCGTTCTTTGTAGGAGCTTGATGCCCAGATGCGCCTCCAGCTCCTGCACCAGCTTGCTCAAGGTGGCATTCGGCATGTCCAGCGAATCCGCCGCACGCGTAAAGCTGCCCGTCTCCACCACGCGGGCAAATGCCCGGATTGCCTGCAGTTGGTCCATTGGCCCGCTCCGATGGGTTTAGATTATCCACCAATATGGAAAGTTATTTTCATTTTATCGTATTTATAAAAAGACAGGACCGGCCTAAAGTTCGCTCATGCCTTCCGCAACACACCCAACAGGGAGCAACGCGGGAAGCACATCTCAATCAATCGACTTAAAGGAAATCATCATGAGCAAGCAACTGAACGGCAAGATCGCACTGGTTACTGGCGGCACCTCGGGGATCGGCCTGGCAACCGCACAGGAGTTGGCGGCGCAGGGCGCGCGGGTTTTCATTACCGGCCGCCGCCAGGCCGAGCTGGACGCCGCCGTAGCGGCTATCGGCGGCAGCGCCACCGGTATTCGCGCCGATGCTGCCGTGCTGTCGGATCTGGATGCGGTCTATGCCCAGATCGCCAAGACGGCCGGACGGCTCGACATCCTCTTCGCCAACGCCGGCGGCGGCGACATGCTGCCCTTGGGCGCCATTACCGAGGAACAGTTCGACCGCATCTTCGGCACCAATGTGCGCGGCGTGCTCTTTACCGTGCAGAAGGCGCTACCGCTGTTGGCCAACGGCAGTTCGATCATCCTCACCGGCTCCACGGTGTCGATCAAGGGTACCGCCAACTTCAGCATCTACAGCGCCAGCAAGGCCGCCGTTCGCAACTTTGCCCGCTCCTGGGCGCTGGACCTGAAGGATCGCGGCATTCGCGTGAATGTGGTCAGCCCCGGTCCGATCCGCACGCCGGGCCTGGGCGGTCTGGTCCCGGATGAAAATCGTCAGGGCCTGTTCGACTACCTGGCGGCCCAAGTGCCGATGGGCCGTCTCGGCGAACCCGAGGAAGTCGGCAAGGCGGTCGCCTTCCTGTCCTCCGATGCGGCGAGCTTCATCAACGGCATCGAGCTCTTCGTCGATGGCGGCATGGCCCAAGTCTGAGCTTGGAGGCACACAAACAAAAGTCCCGGCATGCCGGGACTTTTGTATTGCTGTTGTCGCGATGCTTAGTTTTTTGCCGGCAGCATGCGCACGGCGAAAGCCAGCAGCGAGGTCGTTGTCGCCAGCGCCACTACCGCCAGCCAGCCCCATTGCGCGAACAGCAGAGAAGCGATGGCCGCGCCGGCCGACATGCCGATGAACATGCCCACGAACAGCACCGCATTCAGGCGGCTGCGGGCGGCCGGCTCCAAACCATAAACGATGGTTTGGTGGGC
>JAGWUW010000629.1 GCA_028868235.1 Betaproteobacteria bacterium
GTCACACGCCCGGCCTAACTGCCTTCTTGTCATCGAGAGAATCGGACAGGGGGCAAATTCATGCGTTTCATACCAGCCGTGCTGCTGGCAGCCGGGCTCGCAAGCGCCCTTCCCGGGCAGGTCCTTGCTCAAGCGGTCCAGTCCCGGTTCCTGCCCGCCGAAGACCTCGCTGCGGAGCGTCTGGTGCCGCCTCCGCCCGCGGTCGGTTCTCCTGCCCTTGCGCTCGAAATGGATCGGCTCAAGAGCCTGATCACCAGCTCATCCGAACAGCGCCATGCTCAGGCCGATGCGGACGGCTCGCACCGTGACCCGACGGTCTTCAACGAGGCTGTCGGCCGCGACATCGCAAAACTGCCTGCGACCTATGCCTTGCTCTCTGACATCCAGAGCGAAGCGGCGGTGACCGTCGATGCGGCGAAGGCCTATTTCAAGCAGCCGCGGCCCTATACGATCGATCCCGGCCTGCGCCACTGCGGCAAGGGCGGCGTCAACTATACCGGCTATCCCAGCGGCCATGCCGGGTTTGGCTATTCGGTCGGCTGGGCGCTTGCCCGGCTCGATCCGGCCCACGCCTCGGCGGTGCTGACCCGCGCTGACGACTATGCCCTCAGCCGCGAGGTGTGCGGGGTGCATTTCCATGCCGATACCGAGGCGAGCCGGGTCATCGGGACCTACATCGCCGAACGCATGCTGGCCGATCCCAAGCTGGCCACGCGGGTCGCTGCGGCGCGCGCTGAACTCGCCAGCCAGCAAGCCCCGCTTGCCGCTGCCCGCTGAACCATCATTTCCATCCAACAGGTGATTTCATGACCAAGCCTACCTTCCGTGCCGCCCTGCTGTGCGCCTGTGCGTTCGGCATTTCCGTTCCGGCACAGGCGAAGGATGCCGCCGGCTCTGTCGCAACTGCAAGCGATGCTGCCGAAGCCGAAGACCAGTCCACCACGGCCAATCAGGCCGGTCAGGCAAACGACAAGAATTCGCTGACTTCGGCTGACATCATCGTGACCGGATCGCGCATTGCGGAAACGGCGCCGATTACCAGCTCGCTGGCCACCACTCAGCCGCAATCGGCCGTGAGCCGCGAATACATCGACAATGCCAACGCCAATGCCGATTTCAACATGCTGATCCTGCTCACTCCGGGGGTTTCGATCAGCGGGTCGGGCAATGGTCAGGGGTTTGCGGAGACCAAGGCGGTGATCCGCGGTTTCCAGGACGGCGAATACAACATTACCTATGACTCGATCCCGTTTGCCGACACCAACAACCCCACGCACCATTCGACTGCGTTTTTCCCGTCGAACACGATCGAAACCGTGGTCGTGGACCGTGGCCCCGGCAACGCGAGCCAGCTTGGGCAGGCGACCTATGGCGGCAACGTCAACATGTATTCGCTGGCCGCTGACGACAAGGAATCGGTACAGCTTCAAGGCATTGCCGGCAACTGGAACACCTTTGGCGCCCGCTTCGAATACCAGACCGGCAAGCAGGACAGCATGGGCGGTGCCAAGCTGGTGATTGCTGGCCAGTACATGGAATCGGACGGCGCGCTGACC
>JAGWUW010000630.1 GCA_028868235.1 Betaproteobacteria bacterium
GGGACGTTCCACTTCAAAATCAGGAATTCGGGCAGCAGGCACACGACGGTAATGTAGGCGGCGCCAATCAACGTCAGACGCATCAGAATCTTGTCGATATAGCGTGCAGTTTGTTCGCCCGGACGGATACCCGGGACAAAGGCACCACTCTTCTTCAGGTTGTCGGCGGTTTCCTTGGAATTGAAAACCAGAGCGGTGTAGAAGAAGCAGAAAAACACGATTGCCGCAGCGTAGAGCATCACATAGATCGGCTGCCCGGGGGACAAGGTGCCGGCCACATCCTTCAACCAGTGCATGGACTCGCTCGAACCGAACCAGTTGGCGACGGTGGCCGGAAACAGGATGATTGACGACGCGAAAATCGGCGGAATGACGCCCGACATGTTCAACTTCAGCGGCAGATGCGAGCTCTGGCCACCATAAATCTTGTTGCCAACCTGGCGCTTGGCGTAATTAACCAAGATCTTACGCTGACCACGTTCGACGAATACAACGAAACCGGTCACAACGACAATCAGAACGCAGATGATCAAGGCAGTGAGCGGATGCATGGCACCGGTGCGAACCAGTTCCAATAGACCACCGATGGCATTCGGCAGACCGGCCGCAATACCCGCGAAGATGATGATCGAAATACCGTTGCCAAGACCGCGCTCGGTGATCTGTTCACCCAACCACATCAAAAACATGGTGCCAGTGAGCAGCGTGGAGACGGTGGTCAGACGGAACATGAAGCCGGGATCGTTGACCAGGCCGGCTTGAGCTTCAAGGGCAACGGCAATACCCAAGCCCTGGAAGAGCGCCAGTATAACGGTGCCATAACGGGTGTACTGGGTAATCTTGCGGCGGCCAGCTTCACCCTCTTTTTTGAGGGCTTCTAACTGCGGACTAGCCACACTCATGAGTTGCATGATGATCGACGCCGAAATGTACGGCATGATCCCCAGTGCGAAAATAGTGAATCGCGACAAGGCGCCACCCGAGAACATGTTGAACATGCCCAGGATGCCGCCTTTTTGCGAATTGAAGAGATCGGCCAGCGCGTTGGGATCGATACCCGGAACCGGGATGTGGGCGCCGATGCGGTAAACCACGAGAGCGCCCAGCAGGAACCAAAGTCGGCGCTTGAGATCGCCGAACTTGCCACCCTTGCCTACGGTATTGGGATTTGCTGCCAACGTTCTAACCTTTCCCTTCGTTACTCGGCGATGGAGCCGCCAGCGGCTTCAATCGCAGCCTTGGCACCCTTGGTGGCGCCAACGCCCTTCAGGAAGACCTTACGGCTGATAGCGCCGGACAGGATGACCTTGGCGGACAGGGCATCGCCCGGAACGATACCGGCTGCCTGCAGAGCAAGCAGATCGATTTCGTCGACCGGCAGACGATCCAGATCGGTCAGGCGGACTTCGTAATTGCGGGCACGGGTCAGCGAGTTGAAGCCACGCTTCGGCAGACGACGTTGCAGCGGCATTTGACCGCCTTCGAAGCCGACCTTATGGAAGCCGCCGGAACGGGACTTCTGGCCCTTGTGGCCGCGACCGCAGGTCTTGCC
>JAGWUW010000631.1 GCA_028868235.1 Betaproteobacteria bacterium
TGCCGACCGTCTGGGAGAAGGTCAAAGACTCGCTGGCCATCATCGCCGCACAAATCCAGGTGCATCAGCAGCCGGTGGTCCTGTCGTCGTTCGGCAAGGATTCGCTCGTCCTGCTGGATCTGATCTATGAAGTGCGCCGGATTCCGGTGCTGACGTTCCTCCAGGCCGCACAACAGTTCCCCGACAAGTATGCCTTCGCCATGCGCATGATCCAGGAGAATCATCTGAACTGTTCCACCTTACCTGCGCAATGGAGCACGCATGTGCAGGACGGCGATTATTTCGAAATCTTCAAATGCTTTGGATCCAAGACCACCGGGCCCTTGCTCATGGCGACGGGCTGCCGGCCACGCATGCCGGGAGAGGAACCATTTCTGTGTGCGTTGGAACAAATCAGCGAACGACCGAACTCTGACCTGCAATACCCCTGGGATCTGACCTTTATCGGGGCCAAGTCGTCGGATGATGTGAAGCTGGCGGAACGTTCCTCGATCACCACGCCGGTTGCCCCATCGGGCAGTACGACGCTCTGCTTTCCGCTCTGGCATTGGACGGATCAGGATATCTGGGAGTACATCCGCTCTGTTGGCCTGCCTTACGACCGGTCGCGCTACGACGATCAGCGCGAACACACGAACCCCGATCAGTTCCCGACCTGTTGGAATTGCCTGGATACCAGAAAGCGCGGGAAACAGGTCTACTGTCCCTCGATGGGCAGCATGATTCCCAACCGCGCCCAGTCGAAGGCTTGGCACATGGAGAACAAGCTCCGCATTCTCGGATCGGCGCAATACCTTGATATTTCCGTGAAGGTACAGGACGAGGAACCCTGGACGCCGATGTTGCCAGTGTGTGAGGAATGGCCGCTGTTTTCCATTCAAAAATATATCGCCAACGATCTTGTGTATCTGCTGGTCGATGATGTGCCGCCGCTCTATCAGCACGTGGATGGATTGTCACGGCTGCATGAAGAGTGGACGCGCTTGGAGCGGGCCTGCCGGAAGGCTGGCATTGCCGGGTGGCTCTGTAATGTTGACCAGGACAATCGCCTGTTTCGTCGCTGGCTGGAACAGACCGGGGCGACCATGTATGCCGAACATGAGGGCTATCGCTGGTATCAGAAGCTCATTCCTGCACAGGACGCACACCCGAGCCTGAAAGAGATGGCGGCCAAGATGAAGGAGACGGGCGCATGATCATGACGAGGACGAGACCGTTACATGCCTGGATGCGCTCGCGTGCGCCGCTGAGAGGATCCAAGGGCAATACCGTGGTGCAGCCGCCTCCCCAACCGGCGCCGACTCCCGCGCAAGATCAAGCCCTCGGCGCACAAACGGATATTCTCAAGCAACAGCTCGCCTTAGCCCAGCAACAGCAGGCCTATGGGAATGCGATCGCGCCCTTGCAGCTGATGCAGTCCGGCTACACGCCGCAGGAAGTGGGCGCGGATTACCAGGCCAAGCAGGGTGAAACCGTCATTCCCATCGGCGGCAAGAACTACATGATTTCGCAGGACCCCAATGCGAAAGCCTTGGCCGATGTGAATCA